>JAFWFE010000023.1 GCA_017512555.1 Solobacterium sp.
CCGCGTCAATATTCTGTAATGTACGGATCAGCCGTTCTGACCATTCCGGTTTGTCTTCCTTACGGTAAAGCTGCAGTGTACGGATATCCAACCCTTCAAACGACCAGGACTTCGTCTCCGTATTCAGATAGATGGGCATATGGGGATTCCAGTACTTTTTAAGCAGCGTAAAAAACGGGATCCAGCAATCCTCATACGCATCACAACTGTTCACAAGAAGTACGACTTTATCCATGGCTGATATCCTTTACAGTAAGTCACCGAAGTATTCCGCTTCGTGCTTGGGTATTCTTTCTTCTTCCGGGGGAAGTTCCATATAATTCCCGTACAGATGGGTCAGATACTCATCTGTACAACCGATAGAGCGCACTCTCAATCCCTCAAATTCCACGATTTCCGCCTGATCCAGCCACCGCGCGAGGATCTGTTCCTTTTCACAGGAATAGACACTGAAAAGGTTGATATACCGGCTGGTTTCCTGATTGGTATAACGGTCACAGTTATCTTCCAGTTTTTTCTGAAGTTGTTCACGGGTCTGCAGGGAGGCTTTCAAGGCGTTGATCTTTCTTTCGGAAGGAGTCTGCAGGTCCAGTTCATAGTTGATCTTGTGATTATAGATCTTTTCCAGTTCCTTCTTTACCTTCCACTGGATCTCTACTTCTTTATCATTGTCGGAGATCCTTACCAGTGGATAAATATCGATAAAACATATTCCCTGATACAGGATCTTGGGGTTTAAAAGAGGATATCTTGAATTTGTCCGGTAGGAAATATAAGTATAGGGTTCCGGCAGTTCCTTCAACAAGATTTCTTCCAGTTCCCGGATACGTTCATACTTCACACCGACATCGATATCATCATCCCACGGAATAAAACCTCTGTGCCTGACAGCACCCAGGGTAGATCCGGCAATCAGATAATATTCAATGTTGTGGGCATCACAGATATCCCGGAACACACACAGTGCTTCCGTTTCTCTCTCATGCATTTCTTTCAGTTCCATAACACTTCTCCATTGAATATCTTACCATAAAACTACGTTTCTCTTCGTCAGGATAAACAAAATAAGGTATACTTATACCATGAGTGAAAAAAGATGTCTGGTCGTTCCCGGTCCTTTTCTGCCGTATAACGAAACCAATATCCTGCTGGCATATAAGCATCTCCGGTTGTTACCGATGACTTTTGACGTATGCGCATTACGTGGACCAAGTACCGATAAGACACTGTTAAATGATTTTACCAAGGATCCCCAGCACGACAAATTTGATATCCGTGAAGTGGGTAAATACAACGATGTCCTGTTCTCCATCAAGAATGTCAATCTGTTCAAGGGACTGCGGAACATGCGTAAATATATCTCCCAGGCCATATCCATGTATGACGGGCAGGAATATCTCTATACGATGTCTTTCCCCTGCTATACGACACGTGTGGGTACAGCACTGAAGAAAGAACATCCGGAACTGATCTGGATTGCGGCATTCTCGGATCCGATCAACCACAGTCCGTATAAATTTGATCCCGAAACATATAAATCATATACTTTGCCGGAGAAGATCGCTTTTCATCTGTATTTGAAATACTACGTGGTGGATGACGATGAAGCCAACGCGTTTGACTATGCGGATCATCTGGTCTTTATCTGTGAAGAACAGAGAGACTTCATGATTGGTGAATATCTCAAGTATTATCATCACCTGGGCAAGGAAGAACTGCTCAGGAAATCCGTCATCGTTCCTCTGAACTATATCCCGGAATGGAACCAGGTAAAACCTGTAGAGAAAAGTGATAAGACTACAGATACGTTTACCTTGGCGCATTTCGGGAGAGTCTACGGTCACCGTCTGATCCGGGAATTCATCTATGCCGTAAAAGACTTTGTCCGTGAATATCCGGATATACCGCTTGTAATCGAACAATACGGGGATTTCCGCAGGAGTGATAAGAAACTGATCCGTGATGAAGGTCTGAACAAGTACTTCAGGATACACAAGAAGATTCCTTACGAGGAATGTATCGCCAGAATGAATCTCAGTGATGCTGTATTGCTTTTTGATACGATCCTGCCGGAAGATACGATACAGCCTTATCTGCCAAGCAAAATCATTGAATACTCTCTGCTGAACAAAGATGTCCTGGCAGTAACGACATCCAAAAGCCCTACCTACCGGATCATGAAGGATTCTCATGCTGTTGCCTGCCGGTATGACCGCAAAGATATTCTTGAAGGATTGAAGAAGATCGTCATTGAGCGGGTTCCTTCACAGATCAACTATGAATACACCAACGAAGAAGCGATACAGTCTCTTCTTAATGTAATTAACCAGAAAGATTAAGATAATTTTTCTGTTGATTCATATATAATGGTTTCTATGCAAAGAAAAATAACAGTAAAAGGAATCTTGATCATACTGCTTGGTTTTCTTGTGTTCATCACCGGCGGTATTTTACTGCGTGGACCGCAGCCTTTCCGCCCCGGTCCTTCCCCGTCTCCGGCCGAGACGGATACACCGGCAGAAACACCGGATACTACAAAAGAGCCTGAACCATCCGCACCTGCGGAGACCCCGGACAGTACAGAAGAACCGGAGCCGGCAGTGCCGGTAACCGGGCTGAATATAGAGTATGAACATGTGGATTATGCGCCGGCTTCGGTAGACAATAATACGGATTTTGTCAGCGGCTGGTCAATCATGACTTCTGACGCGAATGTCACCGGTTCGGAATACTTTGAAGGAACTACCCTCCAGGTGGATCATCCCGGTACGGGGATCGACAGTCTGACCTACTACCGTGACGGTATACCCATTCCCGCAAATACAGATTTCTATATCTACTTTGAGGCATACTCCACGATTGACCGGAATATCCGGGTATCACTGATGAACGCGAATACCTGGCAGACATTGACTTCCGTGGATTACAGGCTTACCGGTGAAAAGACCGGGTATGAACTGACCTATACAAGTAACGGGGCAGCTCTGTGGAACGGCCGTCTGGAATTTGATCTGGGTTTTGACGGCAGTGTCAATGACCCGCATACAATACAGATTACCCAGCTGCGTATCGTCCCTTCCAACACCCAGAATGTTGTCAAGGTCAACCAGATCGGATATATGATCAAGGCACAGAAACGTTGTACATTCCCTTATGATGCCGGAGATCTGTTCGATGTGATCGACGTGCAAACAGGAAAGAGTGTCTATGCCGGAGCCATCAAGCAGAAGCTGGATAATCCTCACACCGGGGAAGTCAACTGTTACGGAGATTTCACCAACGTCACAACACCTGGTACGTATTATATCCGTTCACAGATTGGTGTGACTTCACAACCCTTTGTGATTAGTCCCATGCCTTACGGGAACCTGTTGAATGATGCTCTGATGGTTCTGTCCCTGCAGAGATGCGGTACTTCCCTGGATTCCTCCTGGGCAGGATCGTTTGCGCACGGAATCTGTCATACATCAGAAGCACAGGTCTACGGTCTGGAGAGTGTGAAAGATGTGTCCGGAGGATGGCATGACGCCGGAGATTACGGGCGTTATATGAAGACAGGAGCCAAGGCAGTATCTGACCTCCTCTTCGCGTATATGTTTGCGCCTCATCTCTTCGGAGACAACCAGGGACCGGATGCGGGCAACTGGGCTCCGGATATTCTGGATGAAGCCCGGTATGAGCTGGAATGGATGCTGAAGATGCAGGCTGAAGACGGCGGTGTATACAACACGGTGATGACACAGCAGTTCCCGGATATTATCGATCCTGCGGATGACCATATGCCGCTGTTCCTGTTACTGGAAGAAACAACTTCCACCGCTGACTTTGCCGGCGCTGTCGCTCTGGCTTCCTACGTCTACAAAGATTGGGATGCGGACTTCAGCAAACGTTGTCTGGAGGCTGCCGAGAAAGCCTGGAAATACCTCAGTGAACACCCGGATGTGATCAATTACAACAATCCGGAAGGATACAGCGGCGGTGTATACCTGGATGATGAAGATAAAGACTGCCGGTTCTATGCGGCAATCTCTCTCTGGAATGCCACACAGAAACAAGAATACCTGGACAAAGCCAAGGAATTATTTGCGGAAGATCGTACCTACTCCGAAGGTCTGAGCTGGACCAATGTCGGTTGTTACGGCAAATATCTGTATCTGATCAGTCCTGAAGGAGGCGAAACAGACCCTGGATTCTACAGGAGTCTGCATGACGCTCTTCTCTATGAAGCGAACCAGCTGATGACCTTTGTCCACAGCAGCGGATATCAGACCGCTATCTCCAATTATGCCTGGGGAAGCAACGCGGAAATCGCCAATCACGGTATTATTCTGACCATGGCTTACGACTTCAGCGGAAACCAGGAATACCAGCAGGCAGCCGTAGAACAACTAAATTACCTGCTGGGTAAGAACGTCATGAATAAGAGTTATATCACCGGATATGGTACAGATTATCCCAAGAGTATTCACAGCCGTCTGGCGGAGTCACACAACGCGGCCATGACCGGAGCTTTGGTCGGCGGACCAGACACCTATCATGAAGATCCGGTGACTGCCAAGATACCACTGGATACACCTCCCGCAAAAAACTACGCAGATCACCCGCGTAGTTATTCAACAAATGAAATATCCGTTAACTGGAACAGTGCTCTGATTCACCTGCTTGCACGTCTTCTATAAAGAATACTTCCTGCAGTGACCAGAACGATTCCCACAGCTGCATAGATGACCCATGCCCTGTGGGATTTTTCTTTTTCCGGTTCTTCCGGGATACCAACCGCATCCAGCAGATACTGTCCGGTATATTCACCAAGGAGTTTTCCCCCTGCTTCCTTGGGATGAAAATGATCGTTGGCAAATACATCCTGATCACGCAGTACATACTCCAGACCTTCCAGGAACCATGCGCCGTTCTGTTCTGCGCCTTTTTTATAAGACTCCCGGGCATTCTGGATCATATGCCGGATCTCTTCATAGTCCTGGTGCCAGGCATTGACACCGATGACTACCTGGGCATTGGGAAAGTATTCTCTGGCCATATCACAAAATTGTCTGATCTGCGGCAGGATCTCATCCTCACCGTAATACTGGTCGTTATATCCGCCTTCCACAATGATCCACCGGTAATCTTCATCACCCACGGCATAATACGCATCTTCCAGCAAAGTCAGGAAATTGGTCGGCTTCAGTTCTTCTCCCACACGTACATTCGGTGTATTCACAAATCCCGTGCCTCCTGCGGCACTGACGTAATATTTCTCTATCCCTGCATACTCTGCCGTATAATCCGGCCAGTGACTGGTAAGCACATAAGAATCCCCGATAAAAATAACCCCTCCGATCAGATCCGGAGCAGGTGTAAGCAGATGGACCAGCAGTGTAAGTACAGCAAACAGTTTCATTACTTCTTACCGAACTTCTTCATGATAAAGGACATGCACAGGAAATTGACCGGAATATACAAAGGAAGTGACAGAATCTTTGCGAACATCTTCGGCGCATGTAAAATATCCACGACCAGAACAACCATCAGGGCAGAGATAATGATCCCGGGAATATAACTCAGGGGGAAGGTTACCGCGCTCTTCCACGTAGGTTTCTGTTTATAGGTGAAATAGGTATTCATGAAGTAAGAACCAATCATGGATAACACATCACTCAGGATACTGGCAGTACCTACAGCTACTTCCAGTCCGACAAATACCATATACAGCCCCTGGGATACCAATGTATTGATTACACCGATAATACCGAAGGTCAGAAACTGCTTTGTTAAAAATCTTTCTTTGATCTTATTCCACATAACGTTAACAGTATAAACTTGAACCGGAAAAAAGACTAGTCTTTCCCAAGAGAAAAGGTGCAGGAACCTGCACCTTATACTCGTAAATTGTTTAAGAATTAGTACTCAGGCATCTGCGGAGCCGGTGCCGGATTCTTTTCCGGAATCTCAGCAACTGCAGCTTCCGTTGTGATAAACAGACCGGAGATGCTTGCGGCATTCAGCAGAGCAGAACGCGCAACCTTGGCAGGATCGATAATACCCTTCTTGAACATGTCGACCCATTCACCATGTTTGGCATCAAAGCCGATATTCTCTCTCTTGGTCATTTGTGTCTCGAAGATTTCTGCACCGTCATATCCGGCATTTTCAGCAATCTGCATGATCGGCTGTTTCAGAGCTTCCAGGACAACATTCATACCCTTCTGGATGTCTGTAGTCTCAGATTTCATGGTACCGCGGATATCCTTGTATGCCTTGACCATAGCCAGTCCGCCGCCGGCAACAACACCTTCGGCAACCGCTGCCTTTGTGGCATTCAGGGCATCTTCAATACGCAGTTTCTTGTCTTTCAGTTCTGTTTCGGTTGTGGCACCGACCTTGATTACAGCGATACCGTTGGTCAGTTTACCAAGACGTTCCATCAGTTTCTTGCGGTCATACTCGGATGTTGTGTTCTCCAAGGTATTGCGGATCTCTGCAACTCTGTCTGCCACAGCCGCTTTCTTACCCTTACCGCCGATGATCGTTGTCTTATCCTTGCCTACAACGACTTTCTTGGCGCCGCCGAGATCCGTCACCTTCATCTCAGAGAGATTTGCGTTCAGGTCTTTTGCGAAGATATTTGCGCCTGTAAGTGTAGCGATATCGCCGAGGTTGTTCTTGGCATTGTCACCGAAGCCCGGAGCCTTGGTTGCGACAACGTTGAATGTACCACGAAGTTTGTTGATGATCAGAGTGCTCATGACTTCATTGTCGAAATCATCCGCAATGATCAGCAATGCACGGTTTGCTTTAACAACTTCTTCCAGAACCGGGAGAATATCCTGGATCGTATTGACTTTCTGATCAGTAACCATGATCAGAGGATTTTCCAGTTCAACTTCCATCTTTTCACGATCGGTAACCATATACGGGGATACATATCCCTTGTCATACTGCATGCCTTCCGCCATTTCCAGGAATGTTTCAAAACTCTGGGATTCATCGACATTGATGACACCATCTTTGCCGACTTTATCCATGGCGTCCGCAATGATCTGACCGATTTCTTCACTTCCGGAAGATACGGTAGCGATATTCTTGATATCAGAACTTGTATTGACTTTGTGAGAGTTCTTTAACAGAGCTTCCGCAGCTGCTTTGGCGGCTTTTTCAATACCTTCTCTCATCAGGACAGGATTGGCGCCTTTATCCACTTCCTTGATTCCGTTCTGGATCATGGACTGTGCGAGAATCGTCGCTGTGGTTGTACCGTCACCGGCTAATTCATTGGTGTTGTTCGCTACTTCGTAAACGAGCTTGGCACCCATGTTTTCAAACTTGTCTTCCAGTTCGATTTCCTTGGCAATGGTCACACCATCGTTGGTGATCATCGGTGAACCATAAGTCTTCTCCAATACAACATTACGTCCTTTAGGACCTAATGTAACCTTTACTGCATCTGCCAGCGTATTCACGCCGTCAAGCATCTTTTTCCGCGCTTCCTTGGAATATCTGATTTCTTTTGCCATAATCAATCACGCCTTTCTCTTATTCCACTACAGCCAGGATATCGGCTGCGCTGATCAATAAATACTCTTTCTTCTCGTAGGATACTTCCGTACCGGAATACTTCTTGAAGATTACCTTCTGACCTTCTTTTAATTCAATCGGAACCAGTTTGCCGTCTTCTGTCTTACCAGGACCAACCGCAATGACAATACCGATGGAAGGCGCATCTTTCGCCTCACCTGTTGTCAGAATGATTCCGCTCTGTGTTTTTACTTCTTCTTTTGCTTTTTCCAATACAACATAATCATGTAATGGTTTTAACATATATACCTCCCGTTTAGCACTCTGGTGCTATCTTTGCTAACACCGTAATTTTACGCATTTTCTGTCACTCTGTCAATAGGAGTGCTAACATTATTCTGCTGAATCTGCAGATAAATAACTGCTATAATATTTTCGTATTATGATCGTTGAAGAACTCAGCACAAAAATCTTTAAAAACAGTGAATCAATCACCTTGATGGTCGCCTCCGTGCTTGTTTTCAGTCTTGTCCTGCTGGTATTCAGTTATCTTCCGAAAACGGTATCCCTCCCGAAAAAGAAATATCATTCCCTTTTCCGGCAGTCACGCAAAGCCCCGGAATATACGAAAACCGATTATCTTCTGATGACTCTGATCACTGCTCTGTACGCGCTGGTATCCTTCTGGAAGCTGGGGAATACAGCCATGCCGGTAACGACCTGGCAGCCGGAGAATGATAAGCAGAGTTTTGTGCTGCGTCTGGAAGAAGAGACCGACTTTGATACGATCTGTACCTTCTACGGTGAAGGAGACAATAACTCCAATCCCGTACACTATCAGCTTGGATACCACGATCTGGAGATCCAGGGATCTTCTGACGGTACGGATTGGGAAGACATTACCATTTTGGAAAAGGGGTCCATCTACCATTACACATTTACTGAAGGTGAATGGGATTACCGCTATATACGGGTCACTTCCACTTCCCCGGATACAACATTAAGCGAGATAGGCTTTAAGAAAACAGGAGAGGACAGACTCCTCCCCGTATCTGTATACGAGGATATTGACGCAGAAAAGTATCCGGCATCCCTGGTTGTGGATGAACAGGAGTGTATTGTCCTTCATCCCACGTATCAGGATCAGAGTTATTTTAATGAAGTGTATCATCCGCGGAATGGCTGGGAGATTGCCAACGGGCAGTATATGTACGCTAGTGTACATCCCCTGCTCGGTACCTCTCTGATTGCCCTGTCAATTAAGATCTTCGGTATGCATCCGCTGGCCTGGAGAATTCCCGGTGCCTTGTTCGGTGTATTGCTGGTACCGCTGCTGTATGCGGTGCTGAAAGTCATCTTTATCAAGCCGGAATACGCAGCACTTGGAACATTGTTGTTCTCCGTAGATTTCATGCATATTACCACATCCAGGATTGCCACACTGGAACCGTTCAGCGTCTTCTTCATCTTGCTGATGTACTATTATATGCTTCGTTACTACTATACGAATTTCTATGATACTTCCTGGCGTGTACAGCGACGCCTGCTGTTGTGCAGCGGTATTGCCATGGGACTTGGTATTGCCACAAAGTGGACGGCCTGCTACAGTGCTGTAGGCCTGGCCGTCCTGTTTTTCACCAATCTGTACCTGCAGTACAGACAGACCAGGATTGCCCGCTCAATGCTGAAGACAGATCTTCCGGAGGATAACGATGAAGTCTGTGAAGACATGATCAAAGTGTTCTCCCAGCGTACACTGCGTACGATTCTCTGGTGTGTTCTGGTGTTTGTGATCCTTCCGGTCGTGATCTACTTTGCCTCGTATATTCCCTGTAAGGTATGGCGTGACGGTTACAGTATTTCCAACGTGATTGATCAAATCAAGTATATCTACAACTATCATATCGATCTGGATGCTACCCATCCTTACCAAAGTACCTGGTGGCAGTGGATCCTGGATATCCGTCCGATCTGGTATTATGACGGAGTGGGTCTGGAACCTTCCCGGACGATTGCCTGTTTCTCCAATCCGATCGTATGCTGGGGAGGCTTATTCGCAATCATTCTTACGATATACAAG
>JAFWFE010000024.1 GCA_017512555.1 Solobacterium sp.
AGACAAGATGTACTATGTGCCTGAATATCAGTACAACAACTGGGTAGGCGCATACGAGAAGATCGAAGCCGGCTATCCGGAAACAGGTTTCAAGGTATATCCGCAGTCCTGTATCTTCGCGGATGACTACGACGTCTTCTATAAGGGCTAATACTCATGAGCACCAAGTCATCATTCAGTTCTCCGGCAGTACTCTATTTCGGAATTGATGGATTCCGTGAGATACTTACACAGTACTTTCCGAAAACAGCGGAAGAACTCGCTTCCGGGAAACAAATCATGGTCAGATTCAATGAACTGCTGGATACTCTGGATCTTGACACCCAAAAAAAAGTGTATGACATCCTCGAACAGAAATTCATAGACTTCCAGAAGATCTTTCTGGAAGAAGCCAGAGAATTTGATCCGGATGTAGATCTAAGCGATGACCGGTATCTTTGGGGACCTGGTGATCAGAAAGAAAGATGTGTCCGCAGAATTGAAGAAATCTATCAGGGAAGAACTGGAGAGATCATCTTCTACGGACCATCCAACATCACTTACTGGTATTCTCTGGAGAAAGATATGGAGCCTTGGAAGGCGCAGAATCATGGTATGGGCGGATGTACAGACCCGGATATGATTCAATACGCAGAGCGGTTACTGTATCCGTTTAAACCAAGAGCTGTTCTGTTCCAGACAGGATCCAACGATCTGGCTATGGGAATGACACCACTGCAGATTCTCCATAACAAAGAAAAGATGTATGCGGAGTTCCTGGCAAATATGCCACAGGCAGATCTGATTATCATGAGCGGGCTGCCGCTTCCCAACCGTACTATATTCTGGAAGGATACGGTCAAAACAAACGAATATCTGAAAGAAATGTGCGATAAACACGAACGGCTGCACTTCCTGGACGCATCTGAAAAAATGCTTACAGATCACGGTGAAGACAGATATCGCATGTATGACGGAAGTTATGCGAATCCTGCATTGTTCCGGGCAGACGGTATCCATCTGAATGTCAAAGGACATGAAGTATGGACTGCTCTGCAGAAACAAATGCTTAAGGATCTGGGGATTTAAACCACAAGAAAAGGCGGAAATTGAGTATTCCGCCTTTTACTATCCAGTGTCAGATTACTCTGCCGGGTAGAAGATCTTTGCCAGCTCAGAGTTCTTATCCAGTACAAGGGTCTTATTCTCTCCCTTAAGAGATTCTTTCATGGCATCCAGGGAACGCGCATACTCGTAGAATTCTGCTTTCTCCTGCGTGTTATACGCTTCCTGGAGAATCTGCATGTACTGTTCTTCACCCTCAGCCCTCAGGATCGCTGCCTGTTTCTCTGCTTCGGCTTTCAGTACAACAACTTCCTTGTCGGTAGCGTTGCGGATCTTCTGCGCTTCAGCAGCACCGCTTGCGGTATAACTAGCCGCGATATTATTACGCTCGGAGATCATTCTCTCATACACCGCAGATTCGTTATCGCTCGGCAGACCGAGGATCTTGATCTGGGAAGTGACGATCTCTATTCCGTACTGACCGATATCGGAATTCGCTTCCCTGGTGATCATACCTGTCAGCCGTTCACCGGTGGCGGCGATGATATCATCCTGGTTCATCGAGGAGATCGTATTCTTCAGGGCATTGTATACCGCAGCTTCAATTCTTTCTTCCGCCCTTAACTGCACGGCATTCAGTGTACGGATATACGCCATCGGATCAACAACCCGCCACAGGACAAAGTTATCCGCAGTCATGGACTTCTTATCCCTGGTAATCACATCGGATACAGGGATATCGTAAAGGACAGTCTTGCCTGAAATTGACTGTGTGGTCTGGGCAAACGGGACCTTGAAGTGCAGTCCCGGCTGATCTTCAATCGCGATGACCTTGCCAAGCTGACGTACAGCGACGTATTCATTCACGTGAACAGAGTATGTACAGGTTGTCAGGATCAGTATGACTACTGCTACCAATACTGCAGGAATAATTTTCTTCTTCATGTTAGTTACCTCCTGTAAAACTGTCCAGAGGCAGTACCGTCTGTGTATTGCCGTCGGTGATAATGATCTTCAGATCCGGAAGAACATCTTCCATCGCTTCGTAGAACATTCTCTTTTTCGTGATCAGAGGGAACTTCTGATACTCCTCGTACATCTTGTTGAAACGCATGGCTTGACCTTCTGCTTCAGCAATTCTGGATTGTTTATCTGCTTCCGCAGCCTGGATGATCCGGTCAGCTTCGGCTTCCGCATAGGGGATCTGTTCGTTCTTGTACTTATTTGCGTCATTGATCGCTGTTTCTCTTCCCTGACGGGCAGTTTCTACAGCTTTAAATGCTCTGGCTACTTCCACAGTCGGCGGTTCCGAGTCCTGTACGGAGACATTCACTACCTGAAGACCGATCTCTTTCTCAGCCAGTTCTTTGGTAAGCATGGTCTTGATCTCGGACTGGATCTGTCCTTTTCCTGTAGTCATCACTTCATCTACAGGGTAATTACTGACGGTAGCACGGATACAGGAGAGTGCTTCATTCGCCAGGATCATTTCCGGTTCAGTCGTATTGTACAGGTAAGCCACAGGATCACTGACTTTATATTCCAGATAGAAATCGATATTGATGAGATTGAAGTCTGAAGTAATCATCTTCGCGTCAGAATCAATATTGATGTTCTGTCCTGCGCCGTCCACTCTGTAGCCAAGACCTACACCGTGTGTAGTCATATCTACTTTATGTACCTGCTGCAGGAAAGGAATCTTAAAGTGCAGTCCGGCAGTATCTACTCTCTGTACCTGCCCGAACATGGTGACTACTGCCTGTTCATCTTCGTGAACACTGTAGAAAGAAGACTGTGCGCCGGCGATGATGACCACTGCCAGCAGGATCAGAAGAACCTTTCCTGAAGCAGCTTTGATCACATCCCGGACTTTCTGCATGAATTTTCCCATTTCACACCTCCATTAAAAATCCGCATACAGTATTCTCTGTATACGGATCGTTCACACATCGGACATTCATACACAGCGAATACCATGTATGAGTCTCACTTTTATGACCGGACCAGATAATTTATCGTGATGGTGATCCGGTACACGAGTATCTCGTAAGTTACTCCCTCGATACAAGATTATCATTACCACATTTTTCAGTGGTTGTAAATATATATTCGATTCGGGCTATCCCTGCGTCTCTCCGCCTTCAGATTCTTCACCACTGTAGAGAGGACCGACAGAGACAGTATAATTTACCTTATCTCCCTTATTCATCGCACCGGTTTCATTCCAGATAATACTTCCGGCAGCGATGGTATCGGAATAATCTTCATAACGATCACCGGCTGATACACCCAGTTTAGCCAGACTGCCCAGGAAATCATCTTCGGTTCTTCCCTCATAACTCGGTACGGTCACACCGCCGGATACGACTAAGGTGACACTGCTTCCGGGACTCGCATCCGCCTTGATGTACTGGTATTCACCATTCAGTTTCTGGGAGATTACCGTACCTACGGCAGAACCGTCTTCCTTGTATTCGACACTATACTGGATCTTTGCAGAACCACTGTAGTTGGCGTTGATCTGCGCAAAATACGCATCCGCATCTTCCACTCTGCCGCCCTGGAAACATTCCACCGGAACCTGACCCATGGATACGCCGTAGTTGATCTCTGCGTATTCCCAGACAATTCCTTCTCCCGGAATCATATACTCAATGGTACCTTTCGGCTGGTTGCCGTAAACATCGGTAAATACCGGCTTCAGGTTACTCTTTGTGGTCCAGCTGTCCGCATCTGCTTTCGGCTTGCCGATCTGGGAGACAAGGGTAACCGGGAGACCACCGCTGAAGGTAACCGTTACGGTTCCGCCAGGCTGGATCGGAGTACCCGGAGCCGGACTCTGATTGATCAGGCCATCTTTCGGCGCTGTACTGCTGGCAGCTTCCTGGAACTGAATACGTACGTTATTTGCGGCACCCCAGTTCGCCACATCCTGCCGTGAATAATTGGAAAAATCAGGAACCGTACCATTTCCTGCGGAAGGTGTAGGTGCTGCCGCAGAACTTTGTCCCTGAGACAATACGACAGTAACTTCATCCGAACGCTTTGCGGAAGTATTCGGAGTCATGGATACGAATGATCCCTCCGGAAGATCACTTCCTGCAGTGGTAAAGGTCACATTCTCAAATCCGTGATCCTTGAACCATTTACGGATCTCATCTTCGTTCAGTTTACCAAAATCCGGGAAGTTAACTTCCGCATCAGGATCCTGTCCCTTGGATAAGGTTATGGAAAGAGTTTTCTTCTTCAGATTGGTTTTCGCTTCAGGGCTCTGCCTGATGACGATATCTTCGGGCATCTCTTCATCGAATTCATAAGAGAATTCCAGTTGTTTTTCACTGACCTTGTTTCTCTCTGCCCAGGTCATGACCTGTGATTTCGTCTGTCCGCGGAAATCCGGTACTGTGACCTTTTTCCTGTTCAGGAATAAGAAGAGACCGAAAATCACAATCACTAAAATGAGTACACCGACAATTCCTGCCAGTATCTTGGTTTTTAAGTCAATACGTTCTTCATCCATAACCAATACCTCTTTCTTAGGCACTATCATACCATAAACCATATAGGATATGCAGGAAATTCCGTATTCTTAAAGATGATGAAGAGTTCATGAAAACTGAGTTTTCTCTATCCTTATTTCATGAATTTATATTAGAATTTATCTATGTTTTATTATACCCTGCGCAGAATAGACGATCAGATCTATTCGATTACAGATGAAGCCTATGTCCATGCGTTCCTGATTACCGGTGATAAACAAGCTCTGCTGGTGGATACGTGCTGCGGATTGGGAGATATCCGGGAAGCTGTACGGGAAGTAACGAATCTGCCGGTAACGGTATGGTGCACACACGGACATCTGGATCATATGGGAGGCGCTTCGGTATTTGACAAAGTCTATCTGAATCCGGCAGACCGCAGACTTGCGCTGAAACACTCCGGCAAATACATGCGTATACAGTATGTCAAGCGGATCCTGCGGGATCGGTACCATTTCACCGAAGAAGAATTTGTGCCGGGAAAACGTACAGGGTATCTTCCACTGGCGGATCAGCAGACCCTGGATCTTGGCGGAATTACTGCCGAAGCCATATACTTTCCGGGACATACACCGGGGATGACCGCTGTGCTTCTCCGGGAAAAAAGAGTCATGATCCTGGGAGATGCCTGCAATCGTCTGACGTATCTCATTCTGGAAGAATCCGGAAGTGTTGAAGAATACCGGGATGTATTATTGTCGTTCCGGGAGAAATACTACGATCAATTTGACTATGCTTTGGTATCCCATGATGATGAAATAGTTGAAAAAGAGATAATCCCTAATACAATTGAAGTATGTGATGAAGTATTGTCCGGAACAGATGATCACACGCCGAGGATATTCTTTATCTATGAAGGTATTCTGGCAAAGAACATTGTTGAACACCGTCCGGTCAGGGTTGACGGGAAAGTCGGTAATATTGCGTATCATAAAGACAAAGTATTTAAGAAAGGGTATAACGTATGAAACAGTATCTGGTATTCGATATCGGCGGGACATTTGTAAAGTATGCGCTAATGAATGAAAATGCGGATATTCTGGAAAACGACAAGATTCCTACATGTAAGGAAAGTGCAGAAGGATTGCTGGCTTTCATGAAGGTAATTGCGGATCAGTATGCCGGACGTTTTGAAGGCTGTGCGATATCCATGCCGGGACGTATCGATACAGAGAGTGGTGTGGCAATCACTGCCGGTGCCCTGAACAGATTTCTGGGAGGCTTTGCGATGGGTCCGGAATTCAGTAAGCTGATCCAGGTACCTGTTGTCTGCGCCAATGACGGAAAGTGCGCGGCAGCCGCAGAAGCCTGGCAGGGAGCTCTGTCAGACGTGGAAAACGGGTTTGTTGTTGTATTCGGAACCGGGCTTGGCGGCGGCATTGTCATTGATCACAAGGCATATTTCGGTACCCATTTCAGTTCCGGTGAGATCAGCGGTATGGTCTTTGACGGTAAGATGATGAGTGATGATTATCATGCGCCTTCGGTTTATGACCCGCGCAGACCTTCTCCGGGCTGGGCGTATTACTCTTCCGCAAATGCTCTGATGAGACAGTATAAAGAATATCTCGGTCTGCCGTTTGAGGCGGAAGTTACCGGTGAAGAATTCTTTGAAAAAGTACGTAACGGTGATGAGGCAGCAAATGCGGTATTTGATCAGTTTGCGGAGTATACAGCAGTTGGTTTCTACAGTATTCAGATTCTATTCGATGTGGAGAAGATCGCCATCAGCGGAGGGATCAGTAATGCCCCCGAATTACTGCCGAAATTGCAGGAATCCTTCCATGACCTGTTTAAACGCATGGAACATACACCGGCAGTAGAACCGGAGATCGTCAAGTGCCGTTACGGAAGTGAAGCAAACCTGGTCGGCGCATTAAAGATCTATATGGATCAGGTAGGATAAGACAAATTGGAGAAATAAACTATGAAAATCATTGTGGCAGGCGGCGGTAAGGTAGGATCTGTCCTGGTCCGTCAGCTGACCGAAGAAGGACATGAAGTAACAATTATTGATAAAAGCGGAGATGTTCTTGAAAACCTGATGCAGGAATACGATGTGATCTCTGTGCAGGGAAACGCGGCATCCATGGATGTCCTGAAAGAAGCCGGTATCCGTAATACGGAGCTTTTGATTGCGGCTACAGATATGGATGAAGTAAATCTGCTTACCTGTCTTTCCGCAAACAGTCTGAATCCTTCCCTGCATACGATTGCCCGTATCCGTGACCATGATTACCGCAGTCAGGCACTGAACATGCAGGAGTTATTCAATATCAATATGGCAATCAATCCGGAGTATCAGGCTGCGGCAGAAATCAGCCGTCTGCTTAATTTCCCGGGTTTCTTCAACATAGATACATTTGCGAAAGGACATGTCGAAATCGTATCTCTGCGAATCAAAGCAGACAGTCCTTTAAACGGTGCCAGACTGAATAAGATGAATGACATCGTTCACACGCAGGTACTGGTATGCGCGGTACAGAGAAGTGGTTCCTGTATCATCCCGGATGGTAATTTTGAACTGAAAGAGAATGACTTGTTATATATCACCGCGTCCACAACAAATCTGACTACATTGTTAAAGAATCTCGGTATTATCACCAAGAAAATCAAGTCCGTACTCATTGCGGGAGGAAGTCTGCTGAGCTTTTATCTTGCCGGAATCCTGGAAAGAAGAGGGATGAATGTCACCCTGATTGAGAAAGACCATGACCGTTGTGTGGAACTTGCGGAACTACTCAAGAATACCACGATCGTGGAAGGGGATGCGAGCAGCCAGAGTTTCCTGGAAAGCGAAGGCTTTGAGAACTTTGACGCGCTGGTGACACTGACCGGTCTGGATGAACTTAATATCGTCATGTCCCTGTACGGAAATTACCGGAAGATCCCGCAGATCATCACCAAACTGAGTCACGCGGAGAATAACCGTATGCTGGATTCCCTGCCTCTGGGCAGTGTGATCTCCCCGAAGGAACTGGTATGTAACACGATCGTACGTTATGTCCGTGCCATGCAGAATAAGGTGGGTGCCGCAATTACCATTCACAGGATCGCTGACGGACAGGGTGAAGCGATTGAATTTGAGGTTACTGAAGATACACTCTTTATCGGTACACCTTTGAAAAATTTAAGTATTAAACCGAACATTCTGATTGCCAGTATAACCAAGGGAGACAGAAATGAGATTCCTACCGGCAACAGTGCATTCCACAAGGGTGACCGGGTAATCATCGTTACCACCAAAACCAGCGGTATACGCCAGCTAAACGATATTTTTGTGAGCTAATCTATGAACTATAAGATGATAGGAAAAATCACAGCGCCGATATTATGTATAGAAGTTGTTTTCATGATTCCGGCACTGCTGATCGCACAGGTAAATCATGATCAGAATGTCGTGATGGCATTTACCAGGACCATGATTATTACTCTGGCTATTGCGGGATGCCTGGG
>JAFWFE010000025.1 GCA_017512555.1 Solobacterium sp.
AGACAAGATGTACTATGTGCCTGAATATCAGTACAACAACTGGGTAGGCGCATACGAGAAGATCGAAGCCGGCTATCCGGAAACAGGTTTCAAGGTATATCCGCAGTCCTGTATCTTCGCGGATGACTACGACGTCTTCTACAACGGTTAATTACAACAGTTAATTCAATGGGAAGGGTGGAGTAATCCACCTTTTTCCTTTTGTGCGATACAATAATGCTATAATTATCCCGGAGGCTTTATGAAAAAACTATTACTCGTTGACGGAAACTCAATGTTATTCAGAGCATATTACGCGACAGCTTACGGAGGAAGGATGACCAGTCCTGCCGGGCTGCCGACCAACGCTGTATTCGGCTTTGCGACAATGATGCAGAAAGCCATTGAACTGGTACAGCCGGACGCGATGCTGGTAGCTTTTGACGCCGGTAAACATACGTTTCGGCATGATTTATACCCGGACTATAAAGGAGGCCGGAAACCAGCCCCGGATGATCTTGTGCCGCAATTCGGTATGGTACGTGACTATCTGGATGGCTATCACATCAAGTGGGTGGAGATGACCGATATCGAGGCGGATGACCTGATCGGCACAATGTCCCGCAATGCTACAGAGTATAATACGATCATTCTGACCAGTGATCACGATTTATTACAGCTGATTGATGATTCTACAACTGTAATGCTGATGAAAAAAGGCATTACAGAGATGGATGAGATGAATGAAGCATCCTTGAAAGAGTCCATGGGTATTACACCGGCACAGATCATCGACATGAAAAGCCTGATGGGTGATCATAGTGAAAACATTCCCGGAATAGCGGGAATCGGCGAGAAGACCGCGCTGAAACTGTTATCTGAATACGGGGATGTGGAACATGTCCTGGAGAATGCGGACAACATCAAAGGCGCGCTGGGAAAGAAGATCCAGTCCGGAAAAGAGATGGCACGTCTGAGTAAGACACTGGCAACCATCCGTCGTGATGTGGATATCGACATCACTCCGGAAGATTGTATGTTTACACCCGATTACAAAGATCTGATCCACTTCCTGGATGCGCTGGGAATGAAGAGCCTGTCCTCCAAATATGCGGAATACCTGAATCAGAAGACGCCTGAACAAGCCGCAGAGACACAGTCTGCGCAGATCGTAGACAAATGTCCTGCAGAGATCTTCACACAGGAATCTGCGGTATATCTGGATGCCTCTAATCAATTCTACCTGGATGCGGAAGTTTATGGAATCGCCCTGAGCACAGAGAATCATCATGTATATCTGGCGATTGAAGATGCTTTACAGGATACCGATCTTCTGGCGTACCTGAAGGCAGATCAACCGAAGAAGATTGGTTATGACATCAAACGTAGTCTTCATCTTCTGTATAACTGCGGTCTGCGTATCACTTTCGGGGAAGATACGATGTTAATGGCATCACTGGCAGATTCCACATTGACCAGTACGGAAAAGATCATGGAACGATTTGGTCTCTCCACATCTCTGAAGTATGACGATGTCTACGGGAAACCAAGCCGTCCCAAATTACCGGATCAGGAAGAACAGAAAACCTATGCCTGTGAGAACGCGGATAATATCCTGAAGTTATACAAGGAAACCTCGGGAATCATTACCGATCTGGGTATGACCTCCCTGTACAGGGATATCGAATTCCCGCTGACCTTTATCCTGTGTGATATGGAGACAGAAGGTGTACGCTGTGACGTGAATGTTCTGGAAGGAATCTCCGCGGAAATGCAGAAAGAACTGGACAGACTCCAGGCTGCCATATACAAGGAAGCAGGAAGAGAGTTTAACATCAATTCCCCGAAACAACTGGCAGAAGTCCTGTACGATGATCTGGGACTTCCCAGCGGAAAGAAACGCAGCACTTCGGCAGATGTACTGGAAAAACTCGCGGGATTCAATCCGATTATTGATGAACTGCTGGTTTACCGCAAACTGCAGAAGATCGTCAGTACGTACGCGGAAGGCCTGCAGAAGTATATCCGCAAAGACGGAAAGATTCACACCATCTATAACCAGAGCGCTACACAGACCGGAAGATTATCCTCCAGTGAACCAAACCTGCAGAATATCAGTGTCCGGGATGAACAGGGAAAGATCATCCGTAAGGCGTTTAAACCTTCGGAAGGGAATGTGCTGATCTCTTCAGACTATCACCAGATCGAACTGCGGATCCTGGCCCATATGGCAGAAGAACAGGGATTGATTGAAGCTTTCCGTCAGGGTATTGATATCCACGATAAGACAGCGATGGATGTCTTCGGTGTGACTCATGACGGAGTGACACCGGAACTGCGCAGAAGAGCAAAGACCGTGAACTTCGGCATTGTCTACGGTATCAGTGATTTCGGCCTGGCAGAACAGCTGGGTATATCCCGTTATGAAGCCAACCAGTTTATAGATTCCTATTATAAGAGTTATCCGAATATACGTTCCTATATGGATAAACTGATCAGTGACTGTGACAGAGACGGCTATGTGACGACGATCTGCGGCCGCCGGAGAGAGATACCGGAGATCCACGATAAGAACCGCATGGTACGTGAATTTGGCAAGAGAGCGGCTATGAACGCGCCGATCCAGGGATCTGCGGCAGACCTGATCAAGATCGCCATGATCCACATTGATCAGATGATGAAAGAAGCCGGTGTCAAAGCCAAAATGATCCTGCAGGTACACGACGAACTGATCTTTGATGTGCCGCAGGATGAAATAGAACAGATGAAGGAGTTGATCACGGAGGGTATGACCCATGCGATGGATCTCACTGTACCTCTGACCGTAGAATGCTCCGTAGGTAATGACTGGTACGAGGCCAAATAATGCCGGAACTCCCTGAAGTAGAAACCGTCGTACGAACACTGGAAAAACAGATCAAAGATGAAGAGATCCTGGATGTGATCATCCGCTATCCCAAGACAATCAACGGAGATCTGGAGGATTTTCGTCATGCGCTGATCCACCAGAGCTTCCGCCGTTTTGAACGCAGAGGGAAGTATCTCCTGTTTTACATGGATGATGTATTGCTGGTGTGTCATCTGCGGATGGAAGGGAAGTTCTACATCAAAACAGACTCTGAACCAGTAGAAAAGCACACGCATGTGATCTTTCAACTGAAGGATCACCGCCAATTACGGTATCATGACACGAGGAAATTCGGACGGATGGAGATCCTGCCCATGGATACCGATCTGGAACATTTCCATGATCTGGGACCAGAACCATTCGATGACAGATACAACGCAGAATACCTGAAGGAATACTGCCGGGGCAGGAAAGCTCCCATCAAGAGTGTTCTTCTTGAACAATCTCTGGTCGCAGGTATCGGGAATATCTACGCGGATGAAATCCTCTCCGCATCCGGCATACGTCCGGGACGTTCCTGTGCCCGTCTGACCCGGAAAAACAGGGAAGATATCGTGGAGAATACACGGATCATCCTGGCAGCCGCAATCGCTGCCGGAGGCACGACAATACGCTCGTATACCAGCAGTCTCGGAGTGACCGGAAGATTCCAGAATGAATGTCTTGTCCACGGACAGAAAACCTGTGCCCGGTGCGGCAGTGCAATCAAAGTCAAATGGATCGGAGGACGGAGCAGTTATTACTGTCCGGTATGTCAGAAATCATGAAGAAGATCGCAGTTACGGGAACGATGGCTTCCGGGAAATCCACGGCTGTCAGTTACCTGAGAGAATTGAATTATCCGGTATTTGACGCGGATGCGGTATCCAGAAAGTGCCTGGATCCCACCGAAGAAGGGTATACGGAAGTGATTCGTCACTTCGGCAGGGAGATCTTGAACGAAGATGATACGATCAACCGCAAGGCACTGGCATCCGTCATTTTCGGAAATGATGAAAACCGTCTGACCCTGAACGGGATCGTACATCCTTACGTCAAAAGAAAACTATTTGAATTCTTTGCGGAACACGAAGATCACCCACTTGTTTTCGCGGAGATCCCGTTACTTTACGAAGTACACTGGGAAGACCTGTTTGACCAGGTCGTGGTGATTACCTGCGACCGCAGGATCGCGATTGCCCGCTGTATTGAATACCGGAATTACACGGCAGAAGAGGCGATAAAACGTCTGGATGCCCAGGCAGACGTACAAAAGCAGATTGCCGAAGCAGACCAGGTCTTTTATAATAACGGTCCACAGGAAGAACTCAGGCAGGAGATCGATCTCTGGCTGGCAAAGATAAAGAACTGATTATGGAATTAAAAGGGAAAGATATCTATCGTATTGAATGCGGAAACTTCCTCAGTGATGAGAGGATCGTTTCACTGTATTCCTTATATCAGCCGCTGATTGGTACAGACGCGGTCTCTTTGTATATGACGATGTACAGTGAAGGACTGAACCAGCACAGCCAGGAAAGTCATAACCGTTTATGCGCGTTAATGAACCTGTCAATCGATGTCCTGGAGAGGGCAAGAATACGCCTGGAAGAGTACATGCTGGTAAAAACCTATGTACAGGCACAAGAAAACCGGAATGTCTACGTATATGTGCTGAACATGCCGATGAACCCGGAATCCTTTATTGCCAATAAGACATTCATGTCGATCCTTACCCACCACCTGGAAAGAAAACAGATGGAGGTTACCTTAACCAAGCTTAGACAATCGCATATTCCTGTCAATACCTATAAAGAGATCACCCGTAAACTGGTCCAGGGTATTCCCAAGGCAGAATATGATCTGGATGTGGATTACCGGAATGTATCTCCGAGATATAATTTCGCGGATGATGACCAGACCATTAACTTTGACTACGATAAGTTTATCTCTTCCACAAGTGTCCTGGTATTTCCGGCAGAATTACGTACACAGGAGAATCTGCGCCTGATCGGGAAGCTTGCGACAGTCCATGGTCTTTCCCCTGACCGCATGCGTATTCTGGTCAGTAAGGCAGTCAATATCGAAACCATGACGTTTGATGATCAGAAACTGAGTCTCCTGGCACAGAAAGCACAGCCGGATATCACCACTGCCGGTGACCCGTATGATCTGCCTCCGGTATCTTTCCTGCAGGCAAAACAGAACGGAGCTCCGGTATCCCTGAGTGACCGCAGAATCCTTGAACAGTTATCGGTAGAGATGAAATTCCCTCCGGATGTGATCAATGTCATGATTGAATATATCCTGAAGAAGAGCCAGAACCGCCTGGTACGCACATTTGTGGAAATGGTTGCGGGAGAGTGGGCCAGAGACGGTGTCAAGACAAGAGAACAGGCATTCGCTGAAACCAGAAAGAAATCAGGTACGTCATATCCGAAGAAACAGGATGTCTTACCGGAATATATGACAGTGGATAAGGAACAGAATACAGACGATACAGATACGTCTGCTGATGATATTGAACATCTGATGAAAGGTTTGAAGAAATCATGAAACTTCCGGAAATCAGAATACCGCAGGAAGCGGATAAAAGAGAAGAACTGATCCTGGAACTGAAGAACATGCCGGATCTGGTCCGTGAACTTCAGTTACTTCAGGTCGACTTGAAAGAGATTAATCTTCATCCTGCCCAGATCCAGCGCTGGTGGGAGAACCGGAGATTGTGCGATCACTGTACAGGACTGGCACAATGCCGGCAGAAACAACGTGGTTATCAGGAAGTACTGCAGTATGACGGCGTACTGAATACGGATCTTTTCCCTTGCGCATATACACAGCGTAAAGAGGAAACGGAGAAACATCTGACACAATATCTGGTCTGTGATCTCGGTGAATCACTGCGTACAGTCAGTTTCGCGGGAATTGATTACCGCCGGGAAGATCAGGCGTATCTCAACGTATTGAAGAAAGTACTGGGAAATTACCGGGAAGACCGCGGTGTATTTCTCTACGGACCGATGGGGACAGGGAAGACCTATCTGGCAGCCTGTGCCGCCAACGAAGCCGCCGGAAGCGGGAAGAAAACCGCGTTTGTGCATTGCCCGCAGTTCGCGGAAAGGATCCGGGCAACCCAGTATTCCAAGGAGTATCAGACAGAGATAGAACGGCTTAAATACGCGGATTTTGTGGTCTTTGACGATATCGGTGCCGAAGAAGTATCTGCACATATCCTGAATTTACTGCTGGGGATTCTCGATCATCGTATGCAGGATCACAAGGTTACCTGGTTTACCAGCAATGCGGATCATAACTCTCTGCTGAACCAGTATTCAATTACCGGAAACGGAGAAAACAAGCTTCTGGCCATGCGTATTCTGGAGAGGATATCCGTATTGTCAGAACCTGTATATCTCAGCGGGAAAAACCGCAGACATGCGGAATAAAAGTGATAATATAGTAGTAGATATTTAACTGGAGGATTTAGACCATGGTTAGAAAGATCGGCATACTGACATCCGGAGGAGATGCGCCGGGAATGAACGCGGCTATCCGTGCCGTCACAAGAGTAGCGCTAAACAACGGTATTGAAATGGTTGGTATTCATGACGGATACAAGGGACTTCTGGAAGGAAACTTTGAACCCCTGAAGAAAACTTCCGTATCTGATATTCTCGCGCGCGGAGGAACATTCCTCGGCTCCGCAAGACTTCCTGAATTCAAGAATGAAGATGTCCGCCTGAAATGTGTGGATAATCTGAACAATCAGGGTATTGAAGCACTTGTGGTCATCGGCGGTGACGGATCGTACAGAGGCGCTTTGGAACTGACAAAGATGGGAATTAACTGTATCGGTCTTCCGGGAACGATTGACAACGATATCCCGGGAACGGATTTCACGATTGGTTTCGATACAGCTCTGCGTACATGCGTAGAGAATGTAGATAAACTGAGAGATACCTCCAGTTCTCATCACCGTGCATCAATCGTAGAAGTCATGGGTAACCGATGTGGTGATCTGGCAGTATATACCGGAATCTGCTGCGGTGCAGAAATGGTCATCACACCCGAAACAGGATACGATGAAGTCGAAGTCATGGAAAGACTGCATTACCTGGATGCGGCAGCAAGGAAGAACCACGCAATCATCATCGTTACCGAAAAGATCTGTGATGTAGAAGCCCTGGCAAAGAAAGTGTCCCAGAATACAGGATTCAGCGGCAGAGCAACAGTTCTCGGACACATCCAGAGAGGCGGAAGTCCTTCCCCGACAGACAGAATGCTTGCCAGCCGTATGGGTGAGAAAGCAGTAGATCTTCTGATGGAAGGAATCGGCGGACACTGTGTAGGTATCATTAATAACGAGATTACTTCACTCCCGATCGAACAGGCACTGGAAAAACCGCGCACACCACGCAAAAAGTTCTATCGTCTGTTTGAAAATCTAGTCTGATTTAGCAAATTATCATATTATGTGCTAATACAAATAATGGCTTAACAAAGCCATTATTTTTATGTTTCTCGCATTTTTAGAGAGAATACCCAAAAAATATTAGCACTTAGGTATTGACAGTGCTAAAACTGTGAGTACAATAATAAGTGTAAGCAGAAAAGCCTACGATAGAAAAATAACAGGAGGTAACAAAAATGAAATACGTACCAGCTAGAAGAAATAGTTATCTGTTTGATGATTTGTTTGACGACATGTTCCCGAGCTTCAATACAAGAAATACTGCTTTAATGAAGACAGATATCCGTGAGAAGGATGGTAAATACCTGCTCGACATCGATCTGCCGGGTTATCAGAAAGAAGATATCAAGATTTCAATTTTCAACGGCAACTTGACGATCAGTGCTGAACACAACGAATCCAACGAAGAGAAAGACGCAAAGGGAAATATCCTGCGCAAGGAACGTTACAGTGGTTCCTGCAGCCGTACATTCTATGTCGGTGACGCAATCAAGGAGAGTGATATCCACGCTTCCTTCACCAACGGTATTCTGACCATCGACTTCCCGTCTGAAGCAAAGAAACAGGAAGAAGAAACAAAATACATCGATATTCTGTAAAAGAGATCTGGTCATCCTCCGGGATGACCTTTTCTTTTTCCGTAAATGTTTTATAAATTACTGGAGGTTTTGTGTATGGAGAATGTAATCTACTGGTATTCCGGTACTGGAAATTCGCTGTCTTTTGCCAGACGTCTTGCGGATCAGCTGAACGGTGGGACAGTTCTTTATCCAATCGTCGGAATCTTACATGGAGATAAGGATTATCCCAGGGCAGAGAAGGCATGCGGCTTTGTCTTCCCGCTGTATGGGGCAGAAGCGCCGTGGCCGGTCTTGGCGGCAGTCGAGCAAATGGATATTCCGGAAGATGCCTATATTTTTGCGGTAGGCACCTGTAATGAACGCGGAGGAGTATCCATCGATGACTTCAACAATTTCCTGAAACGCTGCAACAGAAATCTCTCCTATGGCCGCAAAGTGAGTATGCCGGGAAACTGCCTGCCCAGCAACCAGGAGGAAAACGATGAACGTCTGTTCTATGAAAACAGCGAAGTACAGCGTACCGCAGAAAACATAAATAAGCGGATGACCGGCAGTTATCACGGAGGAAATCCCAACATGAAGACCGTGGATGACCGCCGGAACATGTTCGGGAAAGCCGGCTTCGGCCAGTGGAGTGTAAGTGAATCCTGCATACACTGCGGTCTGTGCGCGGAGATCTGTCCGATGAATAACATCACCTTGGAAGATTCCGGACCTGTATTCGGAAATCACTGCGGGTATTGTTTCGGCTGTTATCACTGGTGTCCGCAGAAAGCAGTCTATCTGGCTACTTTCCCGGCTTTTGGCAAAGAGGGCAGAGATCAGTACCATCACCCGGATATCACCAGTAATGATATTGCGGCACAGAAAAAAACTGTCGTGAAGTAATCTTCACAACAGTTCAAGTGATTAACGATTCTTTTCAGCTGCTTTTGCCTGGATCTCGGCAATCGCAGCTTTTTGATTGAGAATGACCGGGATGACGATCGGATTCCGGTTTGTCCTCTGGAAGAGGAACGGTTCGAGAGAAGTACGTATACAATTCTTCAGTTCTCCAAATGTGGTTCTCTGCATCATCTTTCTCTTCAGGGCATCGTAGACGACCATTTCCGCTTCCTTTAACAAGGTCTGTGAATCCTTGATATAGACAAAACCACGGGATACGATATTCGGACGGCAGAGAATCTTGTTGTACCGGGAGTCGATCGTGACAATGACTGCCACAAGCCCGTTTCCAGCCAGAATCTGACGATCCTTGATCACGGATGTGGATAATCCGGACGCATCGTTTCCATCCACGTAGATGGCATCTGCCTCAATACGCTCATTAGCGATGAAGCACTCTTCGTTACGCATGACCACGATATCACCGTTACTGCAGATCAGACACTGGTCTTTCTTTACCCCGGTTTCCTGTGCCGTGGCAGAATGCTGCACAAGCATCTTATACTCGCCATGTACAGGCATGAAGTATTTCGGCTTTACCAGGTTAAGCATCAGTTTCTGTTCTTCCACAGGCGCATGACCTGTCGTATGGAAGGAGGTCAGAGGTGAGTTGGTCACAACATTCGCCCCAACTCTGGTCAGCTGGTTAATGACTGCGCTTACCGATACACCGTTGCCGGGAATCGGATTGGAAGAGAACAACACAGTATCTCCGGGAATGATCTTCAGGAATCTGTGGGTGCCGTTGGCGATCCTGCTTAACGCAGCCATCGGTTCACCCTGGCTTCCCGTACATACGATACAGATCCGGTTTAGAGGAAGAGTATTCAGTTCATTCCCGCTGATGAAGCTTTCTTCCGGAATGGTAATAACACCAAGACGTCTGCCGATATCCACGACATTCTCCATGGAACGTCCGAATACGGCAATTTTCCGGTTACACAATACCGCCGCTTCCAGAATCTGATTCAGACGCAGTACGTTGGACGCAAATGTGGAAACCAGCAGTCTGCCCGGTGTTCTGCGCATCTGGTCCAGGATCGCTGAAGCGACTTTCTTCTCCGAAATGGAAGAGCCTTCAATTCCGGAGTTGGTGGAATCACTCATCAGAAGGGTAATGCCAATCTGTCCAAGATAAGCCATCTTCTGGTAGTCGCTGTTTACACCGATCGGTGTCATATCAAAGCGGAAGTCTCCGGTTTCGATAACTCTGCCGTTTGGAGTATTGACCAGCACACCGAGAGAATCCGGAATGGAATGTACAGTATTAAAGAAGCCTACCGTAAAGTGATCGGTAGCAATCCTGCTCTCACTGTCAATCTCAATGATCTTACATGAACGGGAGAGATGATGCTCATCCAGTTTCTTTTCAATTAATGCTTTGGCAAAGCGTGGTGCGTGGATCTGTTTTAGGCGTATCGCTTTCAACAGAAAGGGTATGGCACCGATATGATCTTCATGACCATGTGTGATGATCAGGGCTTTGATCTTGGCCTGGTTCTTGATCAGATAAGAGAAATCCGGAATTACATAATCGATTCCCAGAAGATCATCTTCCGGAAACAACACACCGCAATCCACGATGATGATCTCATCATCATGTTCAAAGCAGTACATGTTTTTGCCAATTTCTCCCAAACCTCCCAAGGCATAGACCAGGGTGTCCGTACGCCGGTTGATCGCGTTTGTCTCAAAATCAAAATCGTTAAAACGTGAACTTCGATTCGAACGTCCGGACATCATCGGGGACATCGTTTCTTTCATCGTAATTATAAAACCTCTCTTTTCAAGGATAATGCTTATCTGTATGCATTATAACATGAGTAAAATCATGTGAAAACTAAATGACGATACTATTTGGAACTTCCGGATACGGATCTTCCGGATTAATGTGGTCGTAGAACAGTATTCCTTTAAAATGATCCAGTTCATGCTGGAGGACAATCGCCAGATAACCTCTGGCACGGATGGTAATATCCTGTCCGGTAACCAGGTCAAACCCCTGTACAGTAACTCTGGCGCTGCGTACAACATAACCGTCATGGTCTTCTTCCACGGATAAACATCCTTCTCCCGATTCCAGATACGCTTTCTGTACGGAAGAGGAGACGATCTTCGGATTTGCTAACATGTACCGGTAAACAATTTCTTCTTCATCATCATCACCGGAAAGACGTACGATCACTGCGGTCAGCTGTTTGGGTACACCCACCTGAATGGCGCTGATACCCACCGCCGGACGCAGATTCTCCTTCTCGGCAATTTCGGGTTTCGTGGAATTTTCGACGTACTGATATAATTCACGCAGTAATGTTTCATCTTCCTGACTTAAGGGCAGGGGAACAGGCTGCGATTTCTCACGGATCTTTGGATCATTGTCTTTGATTATCGTTTCGTTGTTGATTAACATGAATTTACCTCGTGGATATTGTATGAGAATTAAGATTAAAAGTAAAGCGTATAAAGTCAAATCTGAGAGAGTATGCTACAATCTAAGCGATGACTACAACACAGATCAACACAGATAAGAAAAAAGATCGTCTGACTTTCCGGAAGATGTTTTTGCTCCCGTACGGTGCCGATCCCTGGATCCACTATAGTATTCTCTGGCTGAGTGTATTCGGCTTGCTGATGATCGGAAGCGCCTCCATGGGACTCTCGGTTGCCAACCAGATCTATCTTCCTTTCACGATTGCCAAACAGATCATCTTCCTCATGGGCGGATACGCCTCCATGTATTTTCTTGCGAGCTTTTTCAACTTTGATTTCATGCGGAGTTCTTCGTTTGCCAGCTGGGCATTAGGCATCGGCTTATTACTGATTCTGTGTCTGTTTTTCCCGGCTGTTAACGGCGCTAAGGCATGGATCCGCGTCCCCATCTCAAGTGTGGACGTTTCCATCCAGCCTTCCGAGTTTGCCAAGATCATGATCATTCTGATCATGGCTGCGTATACCGGAGATGTCAAACGACGTTTTAAGAAAGACAGTGATATGTGGAAACGTCCGCTGATCTTTGTGTGTTCTTACTTGTTTATCGTTTTTGTATTGCAGGGTGACTTCGGATCCATGGCGGTAATGCTGATGATCGCGTTTATCTGTCTGGAGATTCCTTCACATCCGCAGATGCGGGGTGTTCAGCGTTTTGGTCTGATCGTATTTCTGATTGGTTTGACCTTTGCCATCTATATTCTTTCTCCTCTTGGAGAGAATATGATCTATCATCTGCCTCTGCAGGAATATCAGATCAACCGTTTCTTATCCGCGGTAAATCCGTTTATCGACCAATATGATACGGGATATCAGCTTATTAACGGCCTTGTAGCGTTTGCGACCGGCGGATGGTTTGGCCTTGGCTACGGGAACTCTGTACGTAAATACACGCGTTTCCCGGCTGCCAACACAGACTTTATTCTGGCAATCATTGTCGAAGAACTCGGCTTTGTCGGCTTTATGGCCATGTTTATCCCTTACTGCATTATCATCTTCCGGCTGATCCGCTATGCCCAGAAGACCAACAGTGAAAAGGCCAAGATCGTTCTGATCGGTGTAGCGTCTTATATTGCGATACATATTTTCTTCAATGTCGGCGGTGTTACGGGATTGATTCCGCTGACCGGTGTACCTCTGTTAATGATCTCGGCAGGGGGAAGTTCAGCGCTTGCGACACTGGTCGCGATTGGTATAGCCCAGGCAGTCATTGCCCGTATACGTACAGGGGAAATCGGATGAGGATCGTCGCCGGCATATATTCTTCCAGGCGTCTGGATACACTTCCGGGTAATGATACGCGTCCGACTTTGGACAAGGTAAGAGAGGCAGTATTTTCTTCACTTGGCGGTTTCTTTGAAGGCGGGAATATGCTGGATTTGTATGCGGGAAGCGGTGCTGTCGGTCTGGAAGCGTTAAGCCGGGGAATGGACCATATTGTGCTGGTAGATAAGTCAAGAGCTGCGGCGGAGATCATCCGCAAGAATATCGCTTCCCTAAAGGCTGAGGAACAGACAACGGTACTTCCGGTCAGTGATCTCAAGGCACTGAGTATTCTGCAGGAGAGGGGTATGCAGTTTGATCTCGTGTATCTGGATCCTCCGTATGCGAAAGAACGGAATATGGAAATTCTGCGCAGATTACAGGAATATGATCTTCTGGCAGAGAAAGCCAGAGTAGTGATTGAATCAGATAAAGAAGATCTCTACGAACCGGTTGTGATCAACCTGGTACGATACAAGGAAGCGATATATGGTATTACAAGGATATCGTATTATCAGGAGGTAGAATCATGAAAGCTTGTTATCCCGGTACATTTGACCCGGTAACCAAAGGTCATCTGGATATTATCGAAAGAGCTGCTGGTTTGTACGATGAAGTGATCGTCCTGATCATGCGTAATCCCCGTAAGAAATGCACATTCACGGAAGATGAAAGAAAAGCGCTGATTGAAGCGTGTCTCGCCGGCCAGCCGTATGCGGATAAGGTACGGGTGGATATCGGCTCGGGACTGACCGTGGAATATGTGAAGAAGATCGGGGCTAAAACAATTATCCGTGGCATCCGTGCGGTCAGTGACTATGAGTATGAGTTACAGCAGGCTACTGCGAACCAGATTCTGGCGCCTGAGATCGAAACGTTGTTTATGATTGCCAAACCGATGTACTCCTTCCTGAGTTCTTCGGTAGTCAAGGAAATTGCCCTGAACGGAGGCGAAATTGCGCCGTATATTCCTACAGAGATCATTGAACAGGTCAAGGAGAAACTGAGCCAGTATGAGTAAGCCCGGGGCTATATTTGACATGGACGGGCTGATGTTTGATACGGAACATATGTACCAGGAGATCTGGCATCAGCTGGCGGAAGAACGGAATATGGTGCTTCCGGAAACATTTGCGAAGGAAATCAGCGGTACAAGCGGAGAATTGATGTACGGATTTTTGCGTAAATATTATCCGGAGGATGATCCGGTTTTACTTGCGGCAGAATGCAAACGCAGGATAGCAGAGAGGCTGAAACAGGATGTGCCCATGAAACCCGGACTGAGGGAATTACTGGAATTCCTGAAAGAGAATCATGTGCGGATGATTGTTGCCAGTTCTACGGCAGAAGAGGTGATCCGTTCCAATCTGCGTGTATCGGATACCATGCAGTATTTTGATCATGTGATCAGCGGCGCAGATCTCAGTCACAGTAAACCGGCACCGGATATCTTCCTGCTGGCTGCGGAAGTCATCGGTCTTGCGCCGGAAGATTGTTACGTGCTGGAGGATTCAGTCAACGGTGTTCTGGCAGGTCTTGCGGCAGGATGCAAGACAATTATGGTGCCGGACTATATGCCGCCGACGGAAGCGATTCTTCACAGTGATGCAGTGATTTGTTCCTCCTTGCTTGAAGTACTTCAGCAGATGAAGGAAGGACAAATATAGAAAACAAGGAGGATGTATGAAGAAAGTATTAAGTATCCTGATCATGGGTTTTCTCTTTCTCAGTGTGCCGGTAACGGTGAATGCGAACTCCGCGTTGAAATTCTGGGAAGGAACATCTGCCACAGGTACTTTTTCTTCGGATGAAGACTGTCCTCTCATTGTTGAACATGAAGATTTGTACTTTGAAATTCCGGATCTGCCTCCTGCCTGGTTTACCACGGCAGAAGCACTGAAAGACTATCATAGTCATGTACGTGCAGAATATATCTTTACCAATCCTACGGAGATGACAATCACTTCGCGTCTGGTTTTTCCTTTCGGCCAATTTCCTTCCTACGGAGGAATCCGGGGGATTACGGACACGGATACGGATGCCTATGCGGTAGAGATCAACGGACAACCCGCAGATGTACATCTTCGTTATACCTACATGGAACATGATTTCTCCGTGGAGAAGGATCTGCCGCTTCTGCTGGACACATACAGTGAGGATGATTTCTACACACCGGATCTGAAAGTGACAAGATATACGCTGAAAGCGCAGGATCTGCCGCAGGCGGATCATACCGTGCTGGCTATACATGTGCCGGGAAGACCGGAACAATATCGTCTCTATCTGGATCCTGCTAATATGTATCTGGATAAGCAGGGTGAACTCTGGACCGGCGTATTCATCAACAATAATGAAACGGTGGACCTCTGGGTGTTCGGTGATGACTTCGAACTTCCGGACTGGCAGGGATATGAAGACATGAGTCTGGAGAAGAAAACTTCCGGATCCATGGCCCTGACAGAAACAGAAGAGATGACTCTGGAAGAATATGCCATGCTGAAATATCCAGGGGCTTTGATCACTCAGTCTGACTGGTATAACGCAATCGTCACGATGCTGAAGAATCATACTTCAGACCTTGGACTGATTAATGAAATACCGCAGGAGCCGGAGTATTACCTCATGCGCTGGTATGAGTATGAGTTTACGCTGGGACCTGGTGAATCCCTGAAGAACGCGGTTACGGCACCGTTATATCCTTCACGTGATGAATATTATAAAGATCCTGTATACGGATATACGTATCTGCTTTCTCCCGCAAAAACATGGAGTTCTTTCGGAGATCTGGATATCTATGTAAATACCGGATTATATATGACTTCCTGGGATAAGGAAATCTTTGCCTTTGAAAAGACAGACACGGGTTATCGGGCACATCTGGATGCTCTGCCGGGCAGTGAACTGAAATTTAATCTATGTACCGTAAAGTCGCCATCCAGGGATGATAACGGTACGCTTGCTGTTCTGGCAATTGTTGGTATAGCGCTGGTGGTTGGAATCCTTCTGCTGATCCTGATCATCAAACTTCTGATTCGTCTGATTCGTTTGATTTTCTGATAGATATCCTGATCTGTGACAGATTTATCCGGTCTGAACATGCGGATCAGGATTTTTCTTTCTCCTGATTTGCAGGAGATACAGGATATACGGTAGTATTAATGTATATTGGATAACAGATGATTACAGGTCTGTACATTACAGGAGGACAGATATGGCCAAGAAGACATCATTGAAGAAAAGATTCCGTTACTGGCTGGATTTCCGTATGGCAAAGGGAACCGCAAGTATGGTTAAACTATTATTGACCATGGTTCTGACCTCCGTGGTATTTGTGACAGCCCTGGTCATCTTGTTTCATCTGCACAAAGAAGGGAAGAGTGTCATCGCGGTATTCTGGGATAATCTGCGTTCTGCCATGTCTTCTTCGTTTCCATCCTCGGATTCCGGTTCTCTGTTGTATATCGTTCTGTATACGTTGCTAGGACTGACCGGTATGATCTTTACCGGCATGTTGATTGGTATTTTTTCCAGCACCATGCGCGGGAAGATCATTGCCTTACAACAGGATAACCCGGAGATCATTGAAGAAGGCCATACGGTCATTCTGGGCTTCCGTATCGGCGAATACGCATTGCTTCAGGAGATGATCACTGCCACCGAAAAAGACAAACGTACGATCGTCGTTGTGGAAAACATGGAACGTCAGGACATGGAACAGGCAATCCGGAAGAATATCGATGTACCGAAAAACATCCGCCTGACAACGATCAAGGCAGATACCACAAGCCCCAACTCACTGCGGTGTGTAGGTATACCGGATTGTGCCACACTGGTCGTGCATACCAGGGATAAGGGACGTACGGTCAAGACCTTACTTGCCGTGGAGATCCTGCTGATGGATAGTCAGAAACGTCCGGTGATCGTGGCTTCCGTAGACTCCAACACCCGGATCTTCTCCCGTGAAATGATGAATGAAAACGGTGTGACCATGTTGTACTCGGGGGATGTGATTGCTCGTATTATTGCCCATTCCACGACCCAGACAGGGATCTATGAAGCCTTGCTGGACATGATCAACTTTGTGAATTATGAATTCTACTTTGAGAAACGTCCGGAGGTGGAAGGACTGCCTTTTGGTTCTGTTGTCCTGTCCGGCAGGAAGGGTATCGTTACCGGTTTATACCGGGATAATCAGGCTCTGATCAATCCACCGCAGGATACAGTCATTCAAAAAGAGGATATCCTGATTACTTTTGAAGAAGACCCGGGAGATCTGATCCTCAATGATCCCGCAAACTGTAAACTGCCGTTGTCTTTAGAACCGTTACCGCAGAAAGAAATCAAGGAAGTTGTGATCTTCGGTATCAACTCTTCCATTGTTACAATTCTTCATGAATTACCGGATAATATACGCAGAATCAAGTTGATTGGATTATCCACACAGGATAAAGCCATGTATATTCCGGAAGATGAGAAGTTCGTGTCACAGATCATTACGGATTACCGCAGTACGGAATCTGATCGTCTGCTGGTGGAGATGATCCGTGGTGCGGAACATATCTGTATTTTGTCTGACCGCCGGAAGAAAGAAGAAGACTCCGATACGGAAACCATGTTGAGGATCCTCCGCCTGCGGAATATCAAGAAGAAGTATCTGCTGAATTTTACCATTACCGCAGAAATGCGTTGTGAGAATAACCGTAACCTGATCACTTCTGAAGAAGCGGAAGACTTTATCGTTGCGACAGATCTGTCTTCCATGATGCTTGCGCAGATCACCGCAGACGTACGCAGAGCCCCTGTATTCACGGAATTGCTGGATGAAGAGGGATCCGAAGCTTATCTGAAATCCACACTGGAATTCGGCTTAAATGGGGTTGAATTAACCTATGAGGAACTTCTGCGGACTGTCTATGCGTCAGGAGGGATTCTGATGGGTGTACGGACAAGGAAAGAACCATTCAAGATCCTGGCGAACACAAAAGGTCCGATCACCTTGGATGAAACCGACCAGCTGATTGTTATCGGCGAAGAATAAAAGAAACGGAGTAATACATGAAAGAAAAGATAGACGCACTGCGTGATCACGCACAGGTACAGAAAGCCCTGGAATTCATACGTAATGATGCGGATCACGTTGTTGAACAACAAATCGAATTAGCCCTGATTCCGGCATATTCCAACCACGAAGAGAAGAAAGCACAGCGATTCAGGGAAATGATCGAAGAGATGGGGTATACCACAATACAAGATGAAGTGTGCAATACCTTTGCGTATATTCCCGGTCCGGAAGGAAGTCCTGTAGTGATGATCAGTGCCCATCTGGATACGGTATTCCCCATGGATACAAAACTGGAACTGAAGTATGACGGAGACCGTATCTGTATTCCCGGAATCGGTGATGATACACGCGGTTGTGCGGAGATCCTGGCGATCCTGAGGGCAATAAAGGCAGCGGAGATCACCCCGGCATGTACGTTGTATATCGGGGGAGATGTCGGTGAAGAAGGGGTAGGAAACTTCCGTGGTATGCGTCATATCTTTGACACAAAACAGATGAAGGTCGATGCGTTTGTCTCGATTGATGGTGCCGGTGACGGCCTGACCTACGGGGCGGCGTCTGATGTCCAGTACCGGATCACGTTTAAAGGCCCGGGAGGCCATTCCATGGGTTCTTTCGGACTGGTGAATCCAATCATGTGTATGGGACGGACGATTGCCAGAATCGCGGAAGAACGTGTCCCCAGTGACCCGTATACGATTTTCAACGTGTCTACGGTGGAAGGCGGTACAGGAGTAACTTCGATTGCTTCGGAGTGTTCTTTAACCATGGATGTACGCAGCGCAGATGCCAAGGTCATGCAGGATTTCCATCAGAAATGCCTGGATATCGCTTATCAGTGCGCAGATGAGGAATATGCCCGGTGGGAAGAAGTACGTCAGGCCAGATTGGCAAAAGGGGATAAGATCCGTTTTGATACAGAAGCACGGATACAGATCTCTCATGAAGAATTCAGCGGATCCATCGGCGGTGTACAGGATGAGAACTGTGAAATCGTCACAGTCTTGAAAAACGCCTTCGCTGCGATGGGTGTGGAGCCGCAGTTACACGCGCTTTCCAGCACAGACGCGAACATCCCGCTGTCCCATGGGATTCCGGCAGCTGCGATCTCCTGCGGCGGTATCTCCGGCGGTGTCCATGATATCCGTGAATGGTATGATCCTACGGATGCGTGGAAAGGCATGCAGAAGAACCTGCTGTGTGTGCTGGCATTGACCGGTGTTGAAGGAATCTCTGAACCGCTGATCTCAAAGACGATCACTGCGGAGTAATTAAACCGGAAAGGATAACAAAGAACGCCTGGAAAGGCGTTTTTTTATATCAAACCCTGTTTATCAGATCTTTCGTATTTACTGTGGGTGATTAACGATTATCAAAATTGAAAATACTGAACTTATCATAGCTATCAGCTTCTAAAACATATTCTCTCTGGTTGTTTTATTGACAAGTTCTTGAAAAATAATGTCATGTAAGGGAAAATAGTTAGTGATTACTAACACATAGTGATAGCCCATCATCTAAAGAAGATAGATATGTAACTTCGCTGTGTGTCAGTTATATAACACCGATTGCGGCTCATAGGCGTTAGTGAACGTTGAAAGGAGACGAAAAGAATGACTAAGGGAGAGAAATTACTGCGGAAAAAAGCTGTATATAAAACTGAAATGGACAAAATCCTGCCCGGGGAACTAAGCGACATTCTCTGGCAGAAAGTAGCGGTGAAATTAGACTCAATCATACTTAAGTACGAATCTTTACCTGAAGGGGTTCAATTTCATACGAAAATGATCTTTTCGGCGGCAGCTGTCTATCTGACAATGAAAGATGCTGTAGGAGAAGAGGGAGCGTACAAGATCATCGAAGATTCTGCTGTTCATGGTTGTGAGGGAATAGCGGATAATCTTCAGAAAATGATGAAAATACCTGGGATGAAGAGCTTGTTTGTGAATGTCTGGGATCCGATGACGAAGAAAGTATTCGGTCCCGGAAACGGTTTTAAAAATCGGTTTTATCCGAAGAAGAAAGGCGGAAGGTTTTTCTGAATGTGATTTCTGGTATCTGATGGAAAATGACACGGAGCGGTGACCTCTTGAAAGCCTTCATGTTGGCTAGCGGCGGCAATGCTGATCAATCATCTATATCATTGCTGGATTTGCCGAAAACACTGTGAGTGCCTTTTTTGTGCAAACTGAATCATTTTTTGTATATTTCAATGATGGTTAATCTTAAACTTTTCTGTATTGCATTGTACTAGTACAGGTAGTACACTTAGTACAGATAATACAGATGGAGGAGAAATGTTCTTACTGAATTTACAAAGTAAAGTGCCGATCTATGAACAGATCCAGTCACAGATCCTGCGGTTTATAGAAGCGGGTGTACTGAATCCCGGAGATAAACTGCCTTCGGTAAGACAGCTGGCAATGGATAACGGGATCAACCCGAATACCGTAGCCAAGGCTTATGCCGAGATGGAGAAGAACGGATATGTTTATAATCTGCCGAAAAAGGGTGTATATGTCGCAGATGTAAATCTGCAGGATTCCAGGAGTATACAGATACGTACGATCCTGGAACCTCTGAAACAGAGTGGTATTACAAGAGATGAACTTCTAAAGGTCATTGATGATCTTTATCAGGAGGAAATATGTTAAAGATACAGAACTTATATAAGGCATTCGGAGATAAGGAAGTACTGAAGGATCTGAACCTGGTTGTGGAAGACGGATCGATCTTCGGACTTGTCGGTGTCAATGGTGCCGGGAAAAGTACGTTACTGAGATTGATCTCCGGAGTATATAAGGCAGATGCCGGTACGATCACGTTAAATGACCAGGATACGTACAGAGATGAAAGTATACGCAGAGATATCGCGTTTGTTTCAGATGAGCAGTACTTTCCCATCGGCAGTACGATTGGGTCGCTGAAACTTCTGTATGAGAACATGTATGGGTTTGATGAACAGGCATTTCAGAGATATTTGGAGGTCTTTGCGTTAAAGGAGGATATGGTGGTAACCAACCTCTCAAAGGGGAATAAGCGTCGTACAGCCTTGTTGTTTGCGTTATCCATCCATCCGAAGCTGATCCTTCTGGATGAAGCCTATGATGGTCTGGAACCTCTGGCAAGATTAAGATTCAAGCAGATCCTGACCGAACTGATTGAAGATGAACAGATCTCAGTGATCAT
>JAFWFE010000026.1 GCA_017512555.1 Solobacterium sp.
CCTCTTATTCCTTTCGTTGTAGTTTCGCAGACCACACACGAAATTATAAGCCAGGAGGCTTTTTTTCATGATCTCTCCGCTAAAGCTTTTTGGACCCCCAGACTATCTGGGGGTTTTAATGGCTTTGCCAAGCCAAGAAAAGCACCTGTATTTCTACAGGTGCTTCACCAGAATCAATCCATGACGGATATATTCTTAAACATAAGTAAGGTAAACTCCGATCAGATTCGGATCTACATAGAACTTCATCTTATACCCGACATAATCAAAGGTTTTATTTCCGGATTGCGGCTTGCCATTCTTCAGCCATATGATCATTCCTCCGACGAGAGGCATCATAAATGCACCGTTTAATCCTTTGCCGGTTTCCGCGTCGTAGAAGCCAACCAGTTTATTACCGTTAAACTTTATTGTTGCATATACAACCTCAGGATCTTCATTAGCAACCGGCTTGTACATCGGTACGAGTACTTCCCACGAACCGGTCATATCCCTGTCTACAGCATTACTGATATAGCAGTTCTTACCGACACGATAGATTTGTGCGCAGAGATCCAGGATAATTCCTTGTTTATTGGAAGTAAATACTCCGGATGCAGAATATCCAAATATGGTGTCGTGGCCAAAGCTTACAGTGCAGAATCTCTTCGTATTTGTTGCAACACTGCCGTCCGCATTCAACATGACATATAGTCCGGTGCCTTGTACCGCAGCACTCTTTGCCAGTTCATTCAGTGTCTTCTGATCCGATGCCGGAAGTGTTGACCAGTCATCAATCTCAATCACCTGTTCTTGTCTTGTATACAGGATTCCCTGGTGCATGACATAGTACTTCTTGCCGATCTTGACCAGGGACAGACCATAACTGGCAACGACCTTGGATCCGTCTTTACCGACATTGACCGTGTACTTATCAAAGGTGCTGTCGTCCTTGTAGTTGAATCCGGAGACAATACCGGTCATCGGCAGACCTTTACTGTCGAGTACATACCCATTCAGACCGGCCATAACATAGCTTCTTGCCTTATCATCATTTTCGAAGTTCCATAAACCGAAACTGATGCTTTCGCCGGCTGCCGGCTTATTCGTTTCACTGTATACGATCTTTGCGAGTGAACCATCTTTGTTCCAGATCGTCTTCAGTTCTTTAAAGTTTGTGCTGCCGAAATAGACTAATGCCTTTTCTCCCCATATATTCTGCATATGTTTCGGGAGAGTGACTTCATAATTGCTCATCATTTCAGGATAAGCCTGTCTGCCGAATTCGTTGTAGTAATACCACTTCTTACCGGTTTTACGCAGTTCGTTGGTGACCTTATAGCCGGTTACAGGATCGAAGTAATAATAATCACCGTCGATCTTCTTCCTGCCGGTTGCTACGGTACCGTTCTTGAGGATATACATTTCCTTGTTGGCATCTGCCCAGTGATCCTGACCTGTCACCACGACACCGTCAGCGCCGACTTCCGTCAGTTTCTTACCGATCTTGGTCTGCTGGTCACGGATCAGTACACCGTTCTTATCGAAGTTCAATGTCTTCTGGGTAGATGTAGTATTCACAGTCATGGCGTTATTGAGGTATCCGTTGGAGGCTTCTGCACCAAGAGAGATCTCTCCGTCATACACTAAAGGTGTCAGGACTTTCTTCGCTCCGGTTACGGCCGCGCCGGTCTTCGGATCAAAGTACATGTATGCGTCGTATAATCTCTCTCCGTTATGCATCGGTGCCATGAAGAGATGATCTTCAGGACTCGTGACCAAAGCCCGGTCAAAGTGGATCCAGCCGGTAACCATATTACCTAAACGATCGAAGAAATATGTCTTACCGTTGATCTTGTACAGTGTGTTGTAATCCAGGGAATCGATTGTAACCGTTTCTCCGACAACTTTCCATACGGCACCGGTATTTGAGGCCAGAATATACTTTGTATTATCCTCGTAGTTACTATTCTTTACAAATCCGGTCTTGATCGAGCCGTCTTTGTTCAGATAAATCGGGGAGTAGCCGAACCAGCCGGTTGAAATGGTTTTCGACTCATGCGGAATAAACGTAATATCCGGAATGATGAAGTAGAGATACTGTGATCCCCTGACGCAGAGATATGCTTTTTTGTTTATGGTCTGCGCATAGTACTGTGTGTTGCCATCATAGATATCGACATAAGGATCATCGGCAGCGTATCCCTTTTCATTAAACCAGACTTTATATGCAACATATGTAATGTCAGATACGGTACGGAATGCCTTTTTCACCAGTAAACCATTCTTATCAGCCATGACATAGACAGTCTCCGCACCGTCTTCCGTAATTGCAGGAACCGGTTCTGTACTATTCTTCAGCACTCCACCATGATGGTCAACGATATAACTCTTTCCTTTCACGGTGACGATCTTCGCCCTACCTGGATCGGAGGATCTTACGATATTGCCGTTTTCGTCTGCGATAAACATGACGGTTGCAGACCCCGATACAAACGCGGTTTTGACTGTCGCAGCACTGTTAACGACCATACTGCCTTTAGCATCGACCATGGCTGCAGCATCCGCGAAATCATCATAGAACACCAGAGAAGTCAGTTTTTTACCCTCATAGGTACAATATGTATACCCTTCTTCCGGTTTCTTCGTGTTTTTCAACTTGTAGTATACCGTTTGAAGATTATTGTCCGCATCGGCGTAGTACCATGCTGTGGGATATGTCGCCGCCATTTCCATCCAACCGTTGGAATTGAAGTAGAGCTTCTTCCCGTTAACGGTCAGCCATCGATCGCATATAGGATATCCGTTGGCATCCGGATACACGTACTTGGTTTCGTATCCTCCGCCCATATCAATCGCGATCTTGACCAGTTTTTCAGAGACAATAGCACCGTTTGCGTCAATAATCAGTCCATTCACATCGTCCCAGATGTATTTCTCCGGGTATTTTTTCCAGCCTTTCAACAGGCACAGGTTTTTGAGTGTTTGTACGGTGACGTAGTAATCATAGCTGTCAGCGATAAACTCGGAGTATTTTGTTTTCGCTGCGTAATACATTTTTTTATTAACAAAGAAGAATCCTTGCTGCATAGCACCATGATCATTCGGATCAAAGTACATCTTTTCCAGGACATTCTTACTGTTGGTATCCCAGTAATATCCCTTGGCACTCGTATAGTGGAGATACATCCAGCCGGTGTAGATCGCGCCATCCTTTACCCAGAAGTAATCGTCTCCGGCTTCCAGAATTCTGTACAGACCATCCCCGTCTGAAATCGGCTGTGTAGGTTTTCCCGGAGCGACCAGGATACCATTTACGATACGACCGTAATCATCCACATAGGTCATTCCCTTGCCGTTACGGGCAGGAACAAATTCATTTCTCCTGACATATCCGAATGCCGGATCGAAATAATAACAGCCTTCATCCTTAGTGTTTACCCAGCCGGTCAATACTTCACCTGTCTTTGATACATACGCTTTATAGTCCCCACCCAGACTGTCAATGTATATACTGGAATCGGTCCAGCCTTCATCCGCGATCCCGTACTCCGTGTGGAACATCACCATTCCATATTGGTTAAACGCGTACAGTTTCTTATCTATTTTCTTTATGACGTCTGTATTCTGATAAGCATCACCGGTAACGGCTTTTCCGGTTTTGGGATCACAGTAGCCGATAAACTGATGTGATGGCCAGAGGTCACCCTTAAATACATCTTTGCCAAAGACATGAGTATCTTCATTACTGTCATACCTGAACCAGCCTTTGATCATCTTTCCGCTGACATAGTAGTGACTTTCTGAAGTAGGATAACCACTCGTCGTCAAGTTATCATAACCATCCACATTGAAGGTTACCGATGCGGTTTTCCCGAGCTGGGTTGACGCATTAACTTTATATACACCGCCTTCATCACATCTGACCCAGACATGGGCTTTTCCGTCACTGGCAAGATACGTGGAATATTCATATGGATTGGTTGACATTGTGCCCGGGTTTTCCCACAGAGTCAGGCTCTTTCCGGTAACCGAGAATGTGACCTCCATACCCGGCTGACCATCCAGGCTGAATACGACTTCCTTCGGATAATTCTGATTCTCACGTGTCCAGTTCAGCGTGGATAATGCTTTTCCGTCAGACTGGATCTTCATGCTGGCAGGACCTGAAGTAGCCGACGTTACACTGATTGTTTCAATAGACAATACGTTTGGATCCGCAACACTGGTAACGGTGATGTCCACCGGAACCGGAGTATTCTTGGTTGAAGGCAGTCCGACAACGGTAACCGTACCGTTGGCATCAACCTTGAGGAGTTTGGGATTGGAGGATTTAAATGTGACTCTGCGGTCAAAGCCGTCATAGCGGTGGTCTGCGTAGAATTGATTATCATATTCACCGCCAAACCAATAACGGATCTGTGCAGTCTGGCCTTTATAGTACATTGCGTTATAGGGGATGGATACCATCGTATATAACTCTGTCGGTTTGATATCCTGCAGGATATCCACATGAGTGGTATCACTGCTGACAAAGACATATCCGTTCTTTACTACACCGGATCCTCTTGCGACAAACCGTAAATCAAAACTGCCATAGGGATAATCTTCATAATATCCCTGACCACCGTAGGAATCCGGATTACCCAGTTCAAATCTGAAGATACCGTCATGCTGGTTATACCTCAGGAAATTCAGCGTATTGGCCTCATAGATCGGTTCATCCTTTGAAATACTCAGGAGGATATAGTCATAGTCCAGTCCTGCTTTCAGGTCGTA
>JAFWFE010000027.1 GCA_017512555.1 Solobacterium sp.
ACTGGAGATTGAAGACCCGTTTACGGGTAATAAGAGATAGAGTGCTCGCGCAGACCACATTTGCGCTGTAAGGCGCAGCTCTGAGAGCAGGGCTATGCCCGCATATGTAAAACCACCGGCTAAGCCGGTGGATATTTATTTACATCTATTCACGATAATACGCTTCTTCATCAAGCGCTCCTTCGCTTTTGGCAACAGCCATCGCGACTGCTGTATCACCACAGACATTCAATGCTGTAACCAGCATCTCAATCGGCCGGTTGATGGCCAGAATCAATGCATAGGCCATAAGTGCCTGCTCACTGGTAATTCCCAGTCCGGAGAGGATGGTAAAGAGGATCACAGCTCCGGCACCCGGAGCAGCCGGTGTACCTACCGAAGCGATGATGGCGAGGAAGGCAATCACCAGGAGGTTACTGAAGGTAATCTGGAATCCGCTGGCTCCGGCAATAAACAAGGTGGCAATAACCTGCATCAGAGCTGTTCCGTCCATATTAACCGTCATACCGAGCGGCAGCACAAAATTCGCCACTTCATCATTGACGCCAAGACTTTCTGTTGCGGTTTTCATATTCAGCGGTAAGGTTGCGGCAGAAGAAGATGTTGAGAAGCCGAATAAAACGACCGGTGTCATTTTCTTGAAGTAGGTTACAGGATTCAGTCCTGTTGTTACTTTGACGAAGAGTGGATAGCCGAAGATCAGCACAACAAGAAGAAGAGCAGTTGTCAGGAGCACATAAGCCATAGCAGGTTTTAAGTAAGTAACACCGTAAGCCGCAAATGTTCTTGAGAGAAGGCAGAATATAGCCACCGGGCCAAAATGATGAACAATATAACTCAGGAAGACGGTAACGATGTCACTGATTTCCCGGCAAAGTTTCGGCAGTACTACAATCTTATCTTTCAATACATTGGTTACCAACCCGACAGAGACCGCAGTAAATACAACTGCCAGTACACCACTGTTGTTGCTGAGACTGGAAATAAAGTTGTTTGGTATGGCGTTGATCAGGATCATCAGCGGATTAGTACCGGTAGATCCTTCCTGGGCACTGAGTTCAAGCGCTGTGTTGTTGAACAAACCGGAATTGTAGGCAATCATTCCAAATATGGAACTGATAATAATGGCAATAACAGTTGTGGCCAAAAAATAACCAATGGTCTTTGTTGAGATCCTGCCCAGCTTTCTTGCATCCGAGATACGGATAATCGCCAGTACGATACTCGTGAATACCATTGGTACGATAACAAACTGTAGTGCTCTGACAAACAACTGTCCAATCAGATAGAACAAACCGATTGCTTTCTCATTACCTGCTGCTGAAATGTCCGCAAACAGAAGTGAATTGATCTTTGCCCATGTCTCAGCACCACCTGAAGCATTCAGGTTTTCTCGTAATGCGATCATTGCCAAACCGAATAAAAGTCCGGCAACCATTGCGATAAGCATTTTCACTGTCAGATTAGATGTTTTTTTCTTTGTCATAAGTAATTCTCCTGATTCTCTGAGTTTTGATAGATTTCCTGTTGATCATATAGCGGTTTTTCTGCTAAGACTCTTTATATCCGGTTACTTCTTTCATCACCGGAATACTTGCCGTTTCTTCTCTTGCCGGGAAACTGATTTCCGTTATCTCTGAAAGCCACATGGTCTCAACCAGAAGTCCGTTGATCAACTGTACTTCCAGATCATCGGAAAGATTATTCTGGATTTCCTTCGCATTGACAATATAACCGGAGTAACAGGAACCATCGGTAAGTGTGACCGTCATGAATTGGTTCAGATGTGGTAATAATTCTTCTCGTTTCATCTTTACTTATTGTACAAAATGTGAGCAAAAACAGCAAAAAAAGTGAAAGCCTGTATTTTTTGATATGATAGTAGAGGCTGATACGAATATAAGAATTGTAAACAGTCATAAAACAGGGGTACTTCAAATGCTCAAACGGATGCTTGTTATCTTTGTTCTTGACTCTCTGGGTATCGTAAAACCTGAAGGTGTTCGGTTTAAAAAAGTCATCATCCGATGATAAGCATGATTGCTCCGGCTGGTGACTTTTCTTACTTCAAGAAGCTTTTTACGTAGAATTTTTCAGATAAAGCTTTCTGTAAATTACACCGATCAGTGTGGAAATCAGGAACGCGATAAATGCCAGGATAAACGGATACATCGGATTCTTACTGTAGATCAATCCTGCAAATAAGGCACCGAAGATCCCGCCCAGGGAATTCATGGACTGATAGAAGCCCATCACCGAATTACTGGTCTCACGGGTAGCCTGCGCGGAACTCATTGCCTGTAACAGAGGCATACGCAGAACCATCACGCTGGAATAAATGATGTAGATCGCAATGAAGTAGATCTGTCCATGGTAGATCAGAACAGAACCAATCAGCGCAGTACACAACATGAGTATATACAAGAATGTCCGGTTGATATCCGTTTTCTTCTGCAGGAAGATACCCACGGAAGAATTCAGCAGTAACGTCAGCGCAGCAATTCCTGCCTTGAACATTCCGTTATAGGCGGAAGACATTCCGTACTGATCCTTAATGAAATAGTTAAAGCACTGTTCATAAGAGTTCTGTCCGATTGCAGCGACTGCAGTGATCGTAAACACCAGTGCAAGCAACGGCGTCATGAATGTACGCGCGCTGATAAACGCAGAGAATGGATTGACATCACGGAGGGATAATGTCTTCTCCGGTTTTACTTTCACACCGGTATCATCTTCACAGAACAGTAAATAACACAAACCGCCGCAGACCAATACCAGTACCTGGGCCATGAACGCTATCTTTACCGAGATCAATCCAAGCATACCGCCGACGAAGTATCCGCAGGCACCGCCGACATTCTGCACCGTGGAAAGGATGACAAGTTTCCGGCCGCGTTCTTTCAGATCATCCTGGGTAAAGTTGATTACGTAATTCGCGATGGCAGTGAAGGCGCCGCTGGAAAACATACCTGCGAACATCCGGCCTCCAATCACCGTTGCCTCGGTATACGCGGAACCGAAGATCAGCTGCCCTGCCGCATATCCCACAGCCCCAATCAACATGATTCTCTTTGTCGGAATATACGCGCATAGCTTCCCCCAGAACGGAGAAAACAAGAAATACATGAACATCATTGCCGCAAGCGCAACCCCGAACATGGAACTGTCCAGAGAACGTTCCACGATCAATGTCGGTGTCACCGGATGCGCGAAATTCGCTGCCATACTGAAACAGAAGCTGATCACAAAAAACAGTAAGAACTTATCTTTCTTCATCATTCCTCCAGCACAATATTCTGCGAGTCATGGAAACAGTATACACTTATTTATTCTCAGACAGAAGATACTTATCTCTTCCGCCCTTCATTGGTTCAGCATAAACGACAACAAACGTTTTTCCCAGAAGGAGAACCGCATCCGGACAAATCTCTGCCTGCTTTACGGCATCCTCCAGAGACAAGTACTGTCCATCCAGGGAATCGTCCGGGGAAAGAACAAGACACATCTCGTCATGCTGCAGTACGAAGTGACGGAATTCCTGCGTCCTGTCCATGTCTTTGCCTTTCAAGAGGATCCTGGAGGGCTCCAGAAGATCTTCTGCCTGATGACAGAATCTGCTTACTCCGTCATATCTGTGTTCTTTCCGGGTCAACTCAAAGAGAAGCCGTTTACGACGGCTTTTCTGGATAAATGCTTTTACAAAATATTCTATGAATTGTTCCGGATTCATCTTCATCCATCCATCAGATGATTCCCAGCGGAATCAATACAGCCAGCAATACAGCCACCAAACCCCATTCGCCGATCAGAAAAGTCTTCCGTTTCTGTGGTGTCATATCCGGCACATAATTACTTGCCAGGAAGAAGGGGATATATGTGGTAATAAATACTGGAAGTACACCCCACCACTTATAGACCCAGATAAAGGAATGATTACTTGTTCCTGCCAGGAAAGACTCAAACAACGCAAACAAGAGCGCCATTTCCAGCGCAACAGCGAGTTTACAGCTGATTCCTCCTTTGCCGTTCTTCGCGAAATAACGTTTCGTCCTGTCGTGAGGCATCATCTTAAAGGAGATGATCCCCGCCAGAGAGAACATCATGGATAATTCCCAGCACACTCCAATCAACAGAATAAACGTCGTGGATTCGTTGGATACCGACCACAGGGGATAACCCCACACATGCCCGATCACCGCATTGCCGATCTCATACAGCCAGTGGACACCATACAGTGCCAGCCCCGCAAAGACAGCCTCATAATTCTTCTTGTTGATCTCTGTCCAGTAGACGTAGAAAACTACTGCCAGGATGAAGATAAATGTCCAGTTGAAATTCTCCGTACTTCGGACAACGATACTATCCACAAGATCTTTCGCTTCCTGTGAACCATCTCCCCAGAATACAAACATACATGACCTCCTGTTATGTTTTATCTACACAAAGATCAATACCGGTTGTGAACCTTTTCCGCAAAGCACATCATATCCCTGACTTCAATCACTGTACCGTCATCCAGCACTGCCTTACCGCTCATTCTGCCGAAGACCTGATGCTGGTCGGAGACGATCACCTTGTAGTCCAGATTCGCGGCTCTGTCCAGCACAGGGATAAAGTCCATCTCAAAACGTCCATCCGAAGAAGTAAACTTCCATGGATCGGTATAACCAGTTTCCGGAATATGGAAGGTGATATCATCCAGCTTATGTGCTTTTCCGTTCCAGAAGAGGATATTCTCACTTGCGGCAGAAGTATTGCCGAAACCATAACCGATGTTAAAGCCGAAACTGTTCCCGTTAATATCGGTATTCCCGGAACCCCAGAACCAGGTATTATCGTATGTCCATACACCTCTGCCCCAGTCTAAAGTACCGAAGTCTGTCTCCGGATGGAACTCATATCTCTTCCCGTCATATTCCATATACCCGGAAGCTCTCATACAGTTGATCTTCTGGTTGTAGTAGAACGCATGTTTCTTATCCCACGGTGTCGCGATGACCATGGTATCCATGTCCGGCTGAGCCAGCGTAATCTCACAGGAAAACGGCTTATTCTCGTGGAAATTCTCAAAGTGACAGGAGATATGTCTCTGTCCGTTCTCTGCCGTAAAGGTCATCTGAAGACGCTTATCCGCATACTTGGTAATACCGGAGGAAGAATGTGAAGGTAACTTCAGTTTCCCCATCGGGAAGGCATTTAAAACAGTTTCGGTATGTTCCCAAGGATGATCAAAAGTTAACAGAGATACTGACTGTAACCCGATATACCCGTCATCCGAGATCGTAAACGCACCCGCAAACATATCACTTAATACCAGGTAGTAGTCCCACTCCTTGATCCTGAACTTCGGAGCTTTGATCATGGAACGGTCATACCCGAGGATCATCTTCCTGGACCATCCGGGTTCTCTTAACTCTCCTTCGCTGTTTAGTAATAAACCAGGTGTGGTAATCTCATGATTTCTGCTCATACAGAAGCCTCCTATGCTTTATGAAAGTGAACTTCCGGCACTTCTTCTCCTAAAAGATAACGGACAAAGTAGTCCAGTTTCCTGCGGATAAAATACGGATCTGCAGGTACATTGTGGTTACATCTCGGCAGGATCAGGAAATCAAAGTCTTTATCTGCCTTGACCAGCGCATCCACCAGACGCATACTCTCGGACATTGCCACATTGTCATCCATTGCCCCGTGAGCGATAAAGAGTTTCCCCTTGAGGTTCTTAGCCAGGGCAGTATTATCTCCCTTGAGGTAGATATCTTCCTTGTACAAACCATAATAATTCTCTGTCCAGATATTGGAATACATTCTCTGGTCATGGTTACCTGCGGAAGATACACCGACTTTGTATGTGTCCGGGTATTCCAGCATCGCCCGGCTGGTCGCGCATCCGCCTCCGGAGTTGCCCCAGATGCCCAGACGTTCAAGATCGATGAACGGGTAGAGTTCCTTTAACTGCGGCAATACATACACATGATCCGCAAGACCTGCGCATCCGTGGATATTCTCATACGCATAGTGATGGAACTTCCTGCCTCTGCCCGGAGTTCCCTTGCCATCCAGGATGATACCCACAAAACCTAACTGCGCAAGTTCTTCCAGACCACCCATGATCTCTCTGCCGGGGATCTTCGCGCCGGCCTGGAAAGTCATCGGTACGTTGTATGTCTGCATACCGCCGTAAATATAATCGATCATCGGATAGGTCTTCTCCGGATCAAACTCTGCCGGACGGATCAGGATACCGTACAGGTCATAACCTTCTTCACTCTTTACCGTGAAACGTTCGGGAATGACATATCCCTTGGCCAGTAACGCGGAGATATCCGCCTCAACGACTGTACGGATCAGATTGCCTTCCAGATCACGCATCACCGTTACCGGAGGCTTATCCGCTCTGGACCAGGTATCCAGGATCACGTTGTTCATGATCACGCACTTATGCATACCGTCTTCCGGTGTCAGGATACGGAAGTCACTGCCGTCCATCTGTACGCGGCACAGCAGTTCGTAGCACGGGTGGCTGATCTCGTCGAACATCCCGCCCATAAAGTAGATCGTATCACCTTGTACGGAGATGATCCTGCCTGCCCGTACACCCTTCGGAGTAATGGGATACAGGCACTGTCCGTTCTCTGCGTCATAGCGGTAGAAACGGGCGATATCTTCTCTTTCTGACTGGAAGACCAGCGTCTTTCTGTCTCCGGTGATGAAATTGGAACAGTTATAGGAACCGTAACCATCATGCTGGAACGTACGCATATTCAGGAACTCATCATCGTATTCGGTATGCAGGGTCTTCCATTCTCCGGTATTCTCAATCACCGTAAACATCGATGTCTTATATGCCCGGGAAATGATGGAAGTATACACGGCAGAGGAATCTTCCAGCCAGCGCGCAAAACTCCAGCGTGGATTAAACAAACCGCCCTCCACACTCTGCGGCGCACATCCTACAGCTTTCAAGGTCTTGTTTACAGCATCACCCATGTAGAAGTATGCCTGCGGTACTTCGTCGTCCTCATCCTCCGGGAATGCGCACCGGTAGGTATGGATACGGGGACGGATCGAAGTAGAATTCTCATCATCGTAGGACTGCAGAAGATATAGTTTCTTTGTCTTTCTCTGGTCAATACGGTAAGTCAGGAAATGAGTGGAGTCCGGACTCCAGAGTACTCCCGGCTTCTGGATCAGCCCGAATCTCTGCGCGGAGATATAATCACTTGCCTGACCTCTTCCGGCATAGTCATTCGCTTCTTCACCGTCATTACTCAGCTGGTATTCTTCTCCTGTGCAGAGATCTCTGAGATACAGGTTATATTCCTGTACATAGATTTCTTTCTTACCATCCGGAGATACGGAGACTGCTCTTTCCGGCTGTTTCTCTTCCGAAGTCAAAGTCTTATGTTCAAGATCGTAATGCCAGATCTTCCGGTCCAGTTCAAACGTAAAGATATTGTCTTGTACAGTTCCGTCACGGAAGGTCAGTTCCTGTCCTAGTTTCTGTTTCAGATCTTCATGGTCAAAGAGATCACTTTCTTCTCCGGTCTTCGTATCAATGACCAGGAAATGTCTGGTTATGGTTTTGTCTGTACGTTCTTCTTTGGCGTAGTACAGCTGTGTATCCGAGAGGGAATGAAACACCGGTTCCATGTTCAAGGCATCTGCGGTGACATTCCAGGGCAGTAATTGTTCGGCTGCCAGATAACGTTCTTTCATGTTTGTCATAGTAAAATCTCCCTGAATTCATTTTATCAGTGAATACTGGATCCTGAAATGAAATCATACAGGAAAAAAGGAATCCATTCTCCGGGAATGATATAGTAAAGATGATAATGAGAAATACTCAGGCATAGGAGGTCATACCATGAACAAGAGATTCCCCGACGGGTTCCTCTGGGGCGGCGCAGTAGCTGCCAACCAGTGTGAAGGAGCCTGGCTTACCGACGGTAAAAAACCCAACATTACCGATGTCATGGTCGGTATCAACACAAAGGAACCAGGACTTGTCTGGAATCCCGGTACACAGAAATGGGAAATGAAGCTTGATCCGGAGAAGGTTTATCTCAGTCATGAAGGGATTGACTTCTATCACCGGTATAAAGAAGATCTGGCACTGATGAAGGGTATGGGCTTTAATGCGTTCCGTACATCCATTGCCTGGGGACGTATCTATCCCAGCGGTGATGAAGAAGAGCCTAATGAAGCAGGTCTGAAGTTCTATGATGATCTCTTTGATGAGATGCGTAAAGACGGTATGGAGCCGGTCATCACGCTCAGCCATTATGAAACACCCTTGCATCTTCTGACTGAATACGGAGGATGGTCGGACAAGCGTCTGATCACCTTCTGGAAGAGATATGTCACAACGGTATTCAACCGTTATAAGGGAAAGGTCAGATACTGGCTTACCTTTAACGAAGTAAATAACATGTACAGACGTCCTGTTGTCTCCGCGGGACTGCTAAATATCCATCCGGAACATACCGATAAACCTTTGGAAATGACCGATGAACAGGTCTGGCAGGGATATGTGAATATCCTTGCGGCTAATGCCTGGACCGTGAAACTGGGTCATGAGATCGACCCGGATTGTCAGATCGGCTGTATGTTGTCCAGTTCCTCCGTAGCCACATATCCCTATAATTGTGACCCTGAGAATGTCCTGGGTGCGTACCAGTTACAGAGAATCTCCAACTTCTACTTCGGTGATCCGTTCTGTACAGGGATCATTCCGGGTTATGTAAAGAGAATCTGGCGTGAAGCAGGAATATCTCCTGTACTGAGTGAAGAAGAGTTACAGATGATCAAGACCTATACCGTAGACTTCTTCTCCCTGAGCTACTACCGTTCCGGCACATACTCCAAAGAAACAGAGAATGCGTATGATACCGGAGGTATTAAGGGTAAACCGAATCCGTATCTCGCAAAGACTTCTCCGGAACCGTGGTCCTGGCCGGTAGACCCGGTAGGGCTGCGGTATACCCTGAATGTCTTGTCTGACCGCTATCATAAGCCGATCCTGATCGTAGAGAACGGTATCGGCCTGGATGAACATCCGGATGAAGAGGGGAAGATCCACGATGAGTTCCGTGTGGAATACATCCGTGATCATCTGATCCAGGTCAGAGAAGCGATCGAGGATGGATGTGATGTCTTTGGATATCTCTACTGGGGACCAATCGACATCGTATCTGCAGGTACCGGAGAGATGAAGAAACGTTATGGATTTGTCTATGTTGACAGGCATAACGATGGTACAGGTACATTGGAGAGAAGTCTTAAGGATTCCTATGACTGGTTCAGGAATGTGATCCGGACACAGGGAGAAGAACTCTGAATCATGCTAAAGGCTGAACAGAGATGTATGTTCAGCCTTTTATGATGAATTTACAGATTATGGTATCTTTCACTGATTAACCCATTCGTAGATCCACAACGTTGAAGACGAAGCCCCATGGAAGAGGATAGCGATCTCTTCCCCGTTCTTATAGCCTTTATCAAACTCGTGATAGACTTCTACTTCAGGACACGGTGTATTGCCGATAGTATCGAGATAAGCGCTGTTTTTTGCGCCTTCTTGGGTAGCCGTAAACCTGATACCACGGTTATAAGCGATATCGGTCCGGTTATCATCAGGTTTTCCATAGGAGACAGAGGCAGAAACTGATACCAGTCCGCTGTCACCACCATGTTCATCCGTCACTTTCACACGCATGATGACCATCTTGCCCGGTACGATGATCTTCGGTGCTTTGGAACAGATGGCTGTCTGATTCGCAAAACCTGAGTTATGATAGTTCGTCTTTGGCACCGTGGTCTTTTTTGTGTGTACAAGTTCTTCCGCGGTATAACTTGTGGAAGAATATCCTTCAGCGTAAGGTGGTTCATATTCTGCTGTCCGGATATTTGTCTCTTTCAGTTTCCAATATCCTCCGCTGCTTGGAATCTGCGAATCCTCATTTTCATCCTCTGTGTTTTGTGAAGCGTTTTCTTCCGGCTTTGTTTCGGCTTTTTCCATTTTCGGAACCAGAATCACAGCTTTATCTGATTCGATACCCATGATCCTGTTTCCGGTTTCATCCAGGAAGAACTCGTTGAGTGTCACCTCAACATTCACATCCTTGTCAGGATTTCCGTTATACAGGACATCTCTTCCGATTTCAGCTGTTTTACCAAAGTTCTCTTTTTTTATTTCCCTGGCTTTCTTTATGCCGGTATCTGTTGATACAGTAACGATGTAGCCATCCGCAATGCCGTCTTCCGCAACTATTTCGGGCTTTGGCAACTGTATGATCAATTTATCTTCACTCAGCTTTAATTCTACTTTCGGTGTCTTATCCAAAACATAGACCGTATAACCGGCATTTTTTGACCGATCCTGATCGCTGCTGTCTCCTTGAATCTCCTGGACGGCAAGATATTTGTATTTGTTGGCATAGGAAGGAAGTTTATCGAAATAGTGGCCGGCTGTAATGACTTTGCGGTCCGTACCTGTTCCCACATTGGCAGAAGGGAAAACTTCACTGAATTCTTTATCCAAAGCCAGGATCATGATCTGGTTTTCGTTGTCCTGCGGTTCAAAACAGGTTAAATTCAGAAAGTAATTGTTTCCATGGATCAGATCAACATGATACTTTTCACCTTTCTTCGTTCTGATTGGTGCTTTCAGACCATACATATTCGCCGTGACAAAACCGTAAGCCATCTCTCCGATTTCTTTACGGTTGGAAATGACCCAGTTGCGGAAATCAAGATCAAATTCCCGCTGGTCTATTTCAAAAACTTCACCCAGCGCTTCGGATAACTTGTTGCTTAAGAGGGAACGACCCTTCATGATCTGATGGCAGGTCAGTTTCTTCCCGGTCTTATCTTTCAGATACCTCAGGAAGGATCCCAGATTATAGCCACAGTTGATGACTTCATCCTGTCTGTTTTCTTTATCTATATTGCCGTCCTCTTCTCCGTCAATTGGTAAACGCAGGTTGCCCCAGTGGTCAGTCCTGGTCAGATCGATATTTTCTCCTTCGGGAATGATATCTTTGCGGATATAATACGCCAGGGCATCGGCTTCCATGTACTGAGCCACCATTTCATCGTAGCGGGTATCATCACTGATGGCATCGATCGGCAAACGGTAGCGGATCTGACAGATGTGCAGTAATTCATGAGTCAGAGTCATCAGAAGATTGTACATATCGTTTTTATTCTGGGGATTCAGCCTGTTCATATTGATGTCAATATAGGAAGAGGACAAGATCCTGTTGTTGGCAAGTCCCAGATAATTCTTGGAATCTCTGATCAGTTTGAACGGTACCCGGTGAAGCGGCATTCTCATCTTTTCTTCCTGATAGAGATAGCGGAAACTGTAGCCGATATATTCATCGATTTTTCTGATCGCATCCGGAAGTGAGATCTGTTCTCTCATCTTCTTGTGTTCCTCATCGTTTTTGATCTTCTCAACGGTATAGTCAAAGATCTGCCGGTTCAGATACATGACGTTATTAGCAGCGTAAATATCATCACTGTAGTATTTCTCGGCTTCTTTCTTATAGCCATATTCAATCTGCCGCATTCTTTTCAGTTTTTGTAAAAGATCCGGATCAAGGTCAGAACTTAGCCACTCGATCTGCCATTTGCCGAAGATATTATTTCCTTCGTGTACGAGAACATCCCGGCCGCTGCCGATATAATAGAGATTACGTTCGTTGTATTCATCATCCGCAGCTATAATGCCAAGACCTGCGAGTAAAATTGATCCGCCGACAACAATGATGGAATTCTGATTGCAGCTGAAGCGCAGTACATTGTCTTCAAGATCTGCATTCAATTCATAGTAAGAACCATCATCACCGATACGGTAGACCTTCAGAAAGCTATATACAGCAGGGTCAATATCTGCAGCGGAAAGATCATACTCGACATCATACTGTCCGGGGATGATCTCATCATCTTTCAATCCGGCATCTACTTCAAAGCCGGAAAAGATCATCACACCCTCCTGTTCATAAAGCAGCTGATCGATATCTTTTATTGTCTCTGTATCTTCTGTGAGGGGTACAAACTCCACGACAGTATCATTCCAGAACGCATTGGCTTCAGCCTTAACATAGATTCCTTCACAAGGTGAATAATCAAGAGGTTTACTATTACCGTCATATTCCGTGAGATCATCTACAGCCGGAGTAGTATCAGCAGGCTTTTGGGCAGGTGGATTGTTGGTAATCGGTGGATAGTATACAGGAGGTTTTTCCTGACTGCAGCCACTTAAAAGAAAAAGAAAACTCATGAATAGCAAAGCGGCTTTTCTATAAAAAGAAAGTTGTTTCATACTACTACCTCTTTCTGCATCAATGATCTATGTGTTATCTACGTTTATTGTACAAAATATTTCATGTGTATGCCTATGAACTAATGAGATACAAGGAACAGCCTTACAGTTTCAAGATAGAAATCTAAGAAGTCATGGTTTGTCCGCTGTAATCTTTTCGTATGTGTGTTAGAACATACCCTTATAGGTACAAATCAAGACATAAATAACGGTTCCTGACGAGGTAATAAAGACATCGCTGCCCGGCTTTTCTCTGTATAAAGGCTGAAGTATAATCTAGATAACAGAAGTATTACCTCTATGATTACCCAAACTCTGCTGTGTCTCAAAAGACTGATCCTGTATCTGATTCCCTGTGTGGTGGTACTCTTGCCGGTGCGATTGTTTACACATATACCGGCATATATCTTTCGTAAGTTACTGCATATGGTAGCTTTTACCTGTGTAACCCTGATGATCGTCTTTGCGGATACCTGGCAGGCTGCCTCCCTGACATCATTGATCATTGCCGGAGCCGCATATCCGATCCTGGCTGTATTGGAAGACAAACCCTGGTTTTCCCGTCTCTTTGTGGAAAAGAGCCATGGGGAAATCTGCCGCAGTCTGTGGATGTTATTCGGCATGTTTGCGGCACTTACCGCGGTATCCTGGGGAATCTTCCATTCACCTGAACGGGCAGCCATCTCTGTACTGATGTGGGGTATAGGGGATGCCTGTGCAGCCTTAATCGGTATTCCTTTCGGTAAACACAAGATCTATATCTCTCCCGTAAACGGTAAGAAGTCATGGGAAGGGAGTACTGCCATGTTCATCTCATCCCTGACCTGTGGTCTCCTGTTTATCTCTCTGACCGGTACTAAGCTATCGGTGCTTACGGTAGTAATTGCAGCCCTGGCAGGAACTCTTACCGAACTATTCACACCCAGTGAGTATGATACGGTTACTGTACCGGCAGTGATCCTGACGGTATTACTGATTCTGTAGTACAGACAAAAAACATCGCTGTATAAGCGATGTTTTAAGTACTGCTCTTTGGCCAATGTCAGTCGATTCCTGTGATTTGTTTCAGAACACCGGGACCTAATTGTGCGGTAATTGCGTCGATCTGTTTCAGATACGGAAGAGGATAACGATCCTGCCAGTTCCCGATCCAGCCTCTCTGCGCAAGAGGAATGAAGACTTTTTCTACTTCGCGGACTTCCTGGCGAAGAGCCTGCGCATCTTGCGGATCAAGATCCTTCTTTCTGAGCTTTTTATCCAGTTCCGCATGCTTACGCAGATTCTGATCCAGCAGATAAGAGTGGATCATCCCGTGCAGAGATAACTTGTACGGAGTGACAACATTGTTCTCTATGCCTGCTTTCTGCGCTGTCGTAACGACCAGATGATGGATCGCTCTGTAATTGTATGGGAGATGACGTGAAGTCATGAAGAAAGGCCGGTCATCATCGTTCTCTCCGATCGTCGGGCTATGATAACGAATCAGATCCGCGAATTCATCAAAGAATTCAAACGTTCCCAGATATTCCCAGGTAGTAACTTTGGATTCATTCCGGCGGATAAATCGTACGGGATAGCGGTTCACACGGTAAAAAGACTCCTCCGGATCAACACCGGAACGATCCTGGAATGTTCCAAGAGGAATCGTCAGGGTTAAAGTACCGTTCGCTGTCTTCCCAAAATCACATACACGGATATTTTCTATCTGGTTTGGACTAAGACCGAGGTAGATCATTAACTGCAGTATCAAAGACTCATCGTTAGGGAGTTGAGGAAGATAACTGTGTAATTTCTGAATGACTTCCCTGGACAGGAATATGTCTGTCGTATAGGTCGTCGGTTTACGCAGTTCGTTTTTGACTAATTGAGAGAATGGATTTGTATATCCCGGAAATATATCACTGTTCTGTAACTTTGCCCCGAGAGAACGCAGCGTAGCTTTATAACGATGAGCTGTATTCTTCGATAAAGTACCGTTTTCCACACGCTGGTCGAGACAAGAGAAGTAATATTGTGCATCTTCTTTGGACATTGTAGAAATATGAAAACGCTGATTTTCAAAGGAGTGAAGCAAGTTTAAAACTTTACGATAGTCATTGATCGTAGATGGATTATCTTTCAAATCGCCAACAATCAGGTTCCATTGGCCGGCAGTAATTCCCAGGGGTAATTTTGCTACCATATAGGATCTCCTTTTGTCAGTTTCATCATACAATGAAAGCAATTCCAGTGTCCATTGTTTTGTATAAAAGGATTTGTTTAATTGTATTATGTATTCACAAGTATTACTTATGATTATCACATAATTTCACAATGAGTTTTGATAATTTACATATATTAATTTTATAGGATAATGGTGTCCCCTTTATAAATAATATTGCATAGTGCAGAAAGACCTTCGGGTCTTTTTGTATTATATACGTACACAGATGAGTAATCTTAAAAGCCGGTGGTTACCGGCTTCTGTACTTATGATGACTGCTGTTGTTCGAATACTTCGGTGACTTTGACAAGCAGATCACGAATGGGCAGATGCTGAGGACACACTCTTTCGCATTTACCACAGCGGATACAGTCGGAGGGTTTTCCGTGTTCAGCGATTGCTCTGTTGTAGTAATGATCGACATTCCAGTCCTTTTTGATCTGGGCACTGTTATAGCTGGCAAACAGATCCGGGATCAGAATACTCTTCGGACAGGTACTTTCTTCAATACAATACCGGCAGGAAGTACAGGGAATCATATTCCTGGAGTTGAAGACATCACGTACTTTACGTACAGCTTCCATTTCCTTATCGTTCAGAGGCACATAGTTTTCCATGAAGGAAACATTGTCTTTCATCTGGTCCATGTTGCTCATCCCGGAAAGAACGACCCTGATGTTCGGGAAACCAGCCGCGAAACGTATCGCATAACTGGCATTGGACCCGCCGTTCAGCTCATCAAAGTATTCCTGTGCTTCAGGAGGCAGGTTGACAAGGCTTCCGCCCTTGACCGGCTCCATGACCAGTACAGGTTTATCGTGCTTTTCACATACTTCGTAGACTCTGCGGCTCTCAACAGACGCACTGTCATAGTCCAAATAGTTGAACTGGATCTGAACGATCTCGATCTCTGGATATTCCGTGAGGATCCTGTCCAGAACGACTGCCTTGTCATGGAAGGAGATACCGACATGTTTTACCTTTCCTTCCTTCTTCAGTTCAAAGGCAGTTTCGTATGCCTGGCATTTTTTGAATTTCTCAAAAACATCACCGTTCTGTGAATGCATGAGATAGAAGTCGAAGTAATCTACGCCGCAGGCTTCAAGCTGGCTTTCAAACAGGGGACGGATATCTTCCTGCTTGTTGAAATAACTGCCGGTCAGCTTGTCGGTCAACAGATATTCACTACGTTCATGGCGTGAGGTCAGACATTCCTTTACTGCTTTTTCACTCTTACCGTTGATATACCCGTGCGCAGTATCGAAGTAGTTGAAACCATGGTCAAGAAAGTAATCTACCATGTCTTTTACCTGTTCCATATCCACTTCATCTTCAATCATCGGCAGACGCATCATACCAAAACCGAAGTTCTTCTTGATCATTGTGAATTGTTTCATCATCTCCGCTCCTTTACAAAAAATATTATATTGTATTCAAAGTGATAGAAACAGAACGATCATCATTTTTTCCTGAACCAAAGATTTATAAGAACAAATGATACGGACAGCGTTGTCTACACCAAAGGGAATTGAAGGCGTATAATATAAAATGAGAGGATATCCACGAAGGATATTCATGTCCTGATGAATGCGGTGAAGCAGTTTATTGAGTGTGAGGTTAGGATTATGACGGAAATCAAGACACAATTGCAGGAAACGTTTGAACGTGTTTACTGTTACGAAGGAAACTACAGGTATTTCTTTTCTCCGGGCAGAGTGAATCTGATTGGTGAACATACGGATTACAACGGTGGTCATGTGTTCCCCTGTGCGATCCAGCTGGGAATCTACGCGGTAATCTCCATGCGTGAGGACAAGTTCATCCGTTACTATTCGATGAATGAAGAAGATACCGGTGTCATCTACCGGGATGTGGAGAATATCGGTGACTTCAGCTATGGCAGAACCTGGAGTGATTACGTATCAGGAATGATCTATGCGCTGATTAATGAGGGGTACGAGATTAACCGTGGATTTGACTTGGTGATCTGCGGGAATCTTCCGGTAGGAGCGGGATTATCCAGCTCGGCAGCTCTGGAAGTACTCACCGGATATATTTGTAAGACCGTCTATAATCTTGATATTACCAACGATTTCATCGCTGTACTCGGGCAGCGTGTAGAGAATGACTACATCGGTGTAAAATCCGGAATCATGGACCAGTTCGCAATTGCCATGGCCGAAGAACACAAAGCTCTGTATCTGGATACTTCCACACTGGAATACAAGTCTGTACCAATCAATATGGGTGACTATATCTTCGTGATCATGAACACAAACAAGAAACGTGAACTCGCGGATTCCAAATACAATGAACGCAGACGGGAATGCGAAGATGCGTTGGAAGAACTCCGCGCCGTCCTGGATATCCAGTCACTCGGAGAATTATCCATCCCCCAGTTTGAGGAATATGCGTACCTGATCACGGATGAAGTAAAACGCAGACGTGCGAAACACGCGGTATACGAGAATCAGCGCACAAACCTGGCTGTCCAGGTATTACTGGCAGATAAACTGGATCTGTTCGGACAACTGATGAACGCCTCTCATGAATCTTTGCGCAAGGATTATGAAGTGACCGGTGTGGAACTAGATACGCTGGTGGATTCTGCGAGAGAATGTGATCATGTGCTTGGGGCGAGGATGACCGGTGCCGGCTTCGGCGGCTGTGCCATTGCTCTGGTGAAATACGAATATGCCCTGATCATGCAGGAATATGTAAGAGAGAAATATTTGGAGAAGATCGGCTATGAGCCTTCCTTCTATGAAGTAGAAATCTGCGGAGGACCAAGAGAGATATGATCAAGAATTTTGGCATCACAAAGAACGGTCAGGAAGCCCATCTGTTTACCCTGGAGAATGAGAATATCATCGTCACTTTATGTGAACACGGGGCCAGAATGGTATCCTTTATCGACAAGAAAACAGGAACGGATATTTTACAAGGATTTGATGATGTGTCCGGATTTGAGAAGATGAAATCCATGGGCGCATCGGTAGGACGTGTGTGCAACCGCATCACGAAAGGTACCTTTACCCTGAACAGGCAGGAGTATCATACCGAGATCAACGAATACGATAATACCCGGCACAGCGGATCGGCGACCTTCGCGAACAAGATGTTTGCGTATGATGTAGAGGGAAACAAGGTGACCTTCTCGCTGGAATCTCCGGACGGGGAAGGAGGCTTCCCGGGCAATCTCCATGTGGAGATCATCTATGAACTGAAGGATGATGGTTTGTACTATACGTTCTGCGGCACAAGTGACAAGGATACACCGCTGTCGGTGACCAACCACGCATACTTCAACCTGAACGGTCCGGCAGACAATTCCGTCCTGGATCATGAATTACAGGTCTGTGCCAGCAGTTTTATGACTATAGACCCTCACGAATTAATTACCGGAGAAGCTAAAACAGAGGGTACACCATTCGATTTCCGTGAATTTAAACGCGTTGGTAAGGACATTGACGCAGAGGACGAACAGCTGAAGAATGGTATCGGCTACGATCATCACTTTGTGATTGACGGTGAAGGAATGCGTAAGCACTGCGAACTGCGCAACGATGTCCTGGATTTGGAAGTCTGGTCAGATCTTCCCGGTGTACAGGTCTATACCTCCAACACCAATACCGGTGATATCCCCGGGAAACAGGGAGGCACATTCCCTGTGAGAAGCTCGATCTGTCTGGAAACACAGTATGTACCGGATGCGCTGAATCATCCTGAAGTGGAACAGCCGATTCTCAAAGCCGGGGGTATTCTGAAGCATACAACGATCTACAAACTACATAAACGTTAAGAAATCAACCTGACGAATTGTGAAGACTATCTTCTATATGAGTCAGGTTATTTTATATATTGCGTAAAATCCTGAAGAATATAATGGAGGTGTTGATAGCGCTTACACGTTTTTTGTGCAGGCTCAAGATAATTAAAGGAGAGTTTTATGGGAATCAGTAAACCAATTGTATTGGAGATTGCGTATAGAACTTACGCAATCAATGAATTCGGTATGGCTACCGCTTTTATCCTGTGGGGAACCGAGAGAGGACTTCTGATCGACACCGGGTGCGGGATGTACAATATCCGGGAGATTGCGGATGAACTCTGTCCGGTACCGTACGATGTCGTATTAACACACGGACACGGAGATCACAGCGGCTATATGGATGCCTGGGACGAAGTATGGCTTCATCCGGCAGACTGGGATGCGTATCTTCCGGAGAAGATGGCAGCCGCCAAAGAGTTCCACAAGAGTTATCCGAAGATGATGGCCGGTTACGGCAGTTTTGACGCGTATGACATTACGGAAGAACAGTTGCACTTCCCGGATCATGCGCCGAAGTTCCTGCCTCTTACCGAAGGAACTGTATTTGATCTGGGCGGAGGACGCAAGGTAGATGTCATTCATACCCCGGGTCATACGGCAGGAGAGGTTGTACTGATTGATCCGAGTGTAAGGATCCTGTTCAGCGGTGATGCCTGCAATCCCAATCTTGGCTTAAGAGCCACCAGCGTCAATACCGCGCTCAAAGGCCTGTTAAAGGTAAAAGCACGTCAGGCAGACTTTGACCGTAACTTCAACAGTCATATCGGCTACGGCGGAAGTAATGTGCATATCGCAATGCCAGACAGCTGTCTGGATGACTGCCTCTATATCCTGAGAGGGATCATTGACGGTACTGCGGATGTCAAACATGCGTCTTCCCCGTTCCGTCCCGGAACTCCTCCGGTATACTTTGTCAAATACGGCAACGTACAGATCACCTTCAACCCGGAAAGAATCATCGATGAGGGAGAGGAACCTGCGGAATGAGTTTGCGTGCAGGAGCCTCCAAGGCATGTATATCCCCGACACCGGACTTGTTTCCGTTCGGTACTTTCGGTGGTGCGGATCCGAGATCTGCGCTCCACGATGATATTTTTACCCGCGCGGTAGTCATCGATAACGGAGAGACCAGGGCAGCGATCGTCAACTTTGATCTGGTGGTGCTTCCGCCGGTGGAAGAAACCAGAACACTGATTGCCCAGGCAGGAAATATCCCGGAAGAGAACGTGTTCATGTGCGCAACACATAACCACGATGCCCCGGGAACGAGAAGAAAAATACAGTTTAAAGACTCTCCGCGTTCCGATACGGAGAGAACAGAGAAATTTACACAGATCGTCTTTGACAGCGTACAGAAAGCAGTCAGAGAAGCTGCGGAACGTTTACAGCCGGCAAAGTATGGTTTCGCCACGGGAGAGAGCTGGATCAACGTCAACCGTGACAAACAGTTCGAAGACGGCTACTGGATGCAGGACAACAACTATGCCCGGTATGCGGACAAGACGCTGGCTGTACTGAAGTTTGTGGATGAAGAAGAGAAACTGATTGCGGCAGTACTGAACTATGGATGTCATGCGGTACTGGGATTTGTGGCCAAGGATTTTGATGGCAAGATCAAGGTCTCGGCAGACTGGCCGGGTGTTACCCAGGGATTTGTGGAGAGACGTTTCGGTAATGACGCTGTATGTCTGTGGACACCTGCCGCAGAAGGAAACCTGAATCCGGTAATCGGTTCGGGAGTATTTACCTACCTAGATGACGGGTATGGTGTCAGAACGAATCTTCCGGATGGTACAGCGTATGTACTGATGCAGTCGTTAGGTGGCCAGCATGCGATCGATGCCATCCAGGTTATCAACGGAATAACTTCTTATACCGATACGATGGATATTCAATCGGTATGGTCTTCGGTAGATCTTCCTGCCCAGAAAGCCCCGGAAGGCGCGGATATGGCGTATAACCGTCTGCTGGTGGATAATATCATCCCTCTGGGACCCAACGGTGAACGGCCGGAGAAGAAGCTGGTAGAGATGGAGGATGATCCCGAACATCCTTACAATATGGAGATGACTTTGCTTAAACTCGGTGATGTCGCTTTTGTAGGAGTTCCCAATGAGATCTATTCTGAAATCGGCAGAGATATGAAAGCTGCTTCTCCAATGAAGAACACAGTCATCGTTACCCATACGAATTCGAATTACATCGGATATATTCCAGATAAAACATCCAGGGGACATCTGGTATTCCAGGCTTACGGCGCAATTAAACCGGCTGCCTGTGATGAGATCATTGTCGAAGGAATGCTGAAGATGTTCAAGGAACTCAAATAGTCAGGAGGTATTGTATGACATTGAGAGTTGGTGCAGGAAAAGCCTGTATCTCCCCTACAGCAGACCTGTTTCCGTTTGCAGGGTTTGCGGGAAGCGATCCCAAGGTAGAGGTCCACGATGATCTGTATACCAGAGCGATCGTCATCGACAACGGCGAGAAGCTTGCGGCAATCGTCAACTTTGACCTGGGCATGTTACCGCCCTGGAAAGAGATGGTAGAGATACTGCAGAGCGTCATGCCGATCGAAGAAAAATACATGTTCTTTGCGCCTACCCACAGCCATGGTTCTCCGCACGCAAGACCTTCGGTAAGACCTGCCGGTATGGATAAACTGATGAACAGAAACGAAGAACAGACCGAGAAGTATACCGCGATTGTGTTCAAGGGGCTGAAAGAAGCAGTAGAGAAAGCTTATGCGTCTCTGCGTCCTGCGAAGTACGGCTTCGGTACCGGTGAGAGCTGGATCAATGTCAACCGTGATAAACAATTTGAAGATGGTTACTGGATGCAGGATAACAACTATGCCGGATATGCGGACAAGACCCTGGCTGTAATCAAGTTTGTGGATGAAGAAGAGAAACTGATCGCCGCCGTACTCAACTATGCCTGCCATGCCGTACTGACCTTTGTCGGTAAGGATGCGGATGGCAAGTGCAAGGTCTCCGGAGACATCCCGGGATATACCGAAGCATACGTGGAGAGACGTTTCGGGAATGATGCGGTAGTACTTTGGACACCGGCAGCGCAGGGCAATATCAACCCGGTGATCGGTACCGGAGTGTTTACCTACCTGGATGATGGCTACGGTGTACGTACGAATCTTCCGGATGGTACAGCATTTATCCTGAGAGCTTCCCTGGGCGGACAGCACGCAATTGACTCCATCAAGGTCCTCAACAGTATTACAGAATACAGCGATACGATGGATATCCAGGCAGACCGGGAGATCATTCCTCTGCCGGCACAGAAACCTCCGGTAGGCGCGGATATGGGCTATAACCGCCTGCTGGTGGATAATATCATCCCTTTGGGACCGAACGGTGAACATCCGGAGAAGAAACTCGTTGTCATGGAGGATGATCCGGATCATCCGTTCATGATGGAACTAAAAATGTTGAAACTCGGTGATATCGCTGTCCTGGGTTCCTCCAATGATATCTATTCGGAGATCGGCAGAGACATGAAAGCTGCTTCTCCGATGAAGAATACGATCGTTGTTGTCCACACCAATCCCGCCATCAACAGTTACATTCCGGATAAGACAGCCAAGGATCATCTGACCTTCCAGGCTTACGGATTTGTTAAACCAGGTGCCTGTGATGAACTGATCGTGGATGGAATGCTCAGACTGTTTAAGAAGTTTGATTTATAAAGGAGGTCTTTATGACATTAAGAGTTGGTGCCGCCAAGGCATGTATCTCTCCGACAGCGGATTGTTTCCCGTTCCCGACCTTCGGTAACGCAGATCCGCGTTCAGCAATGCACGATGATATCTATACCAGAGCGGTAGTTATGGACAACGGGGAAACAAGAGCTGCCATAGTGAATTTTGATATGGTTTCAATCCCTGTGTTTGAGACAACCAGAAAACTGATTTCAGAAACCGGGAGTATTCCGGAAGAGAATGTCTTCATGACCGCCACACATAATCATGACGCGCCGTTTGCGGGAAGTCCCGTACAGGGTGCCGGGGTAAAGCGTGATGAAGATCTTGCAGCGAGAATCGACAAATTCACGCAGATCGTCCTTGACGGTGTAAAGAAAGTGATTGAAGACGCGACAGCATCTCTGCGTCCCGCAAAGTATGGCTTTGACACCGGAGAAAGCTGGATCAACGTCAACCGTGACTTCCTGTTTGAAGATGGGTACTGGATGCAAGGCGCAAACTATAAGGCATATGCGGATAAGACGTTAGCTGTCATGAAGTTTGTGGATGAAGAAGAGAACCTGATTGCGGCAGTATTGAACTATGGCTGTCACGCGGTACTTGGCTTTGTCGCAAAAGATGTGGATGGTAAGATCAAGGTTTCTTCCGACTGGCCGGGATATGCACAGAATTATGTGGAACAGAGATTCGGAAACGGTGCGGTATGTCTGTGGACACCGGCTGCGGAAGGAAATCTGAATCCGGTATACAGTTCTACGTTGTATACATTCCTTGAGGATGGTTATGCGATAGGTAAGCCGCTTCCTCCGGGAACAGCGTTTGTCCTGATGGAAGCTCTGGGCGGTCAGCACGCAATTGATGCGATCGGTGTGATAAACAAGATCACAGAGTATAAGGATGAACTGCCAATCCAGTATGCCCGCGGAGAATTTGAAATGCCTTCGCAGAAACCTCCGGTAGGCGCGGATATGATGCGTAATCGTATGCTGGTGGATAATCTGTTACCTCTCGGTCCTAACGGGGAACGTCCGGTCAAAGATCTGGTTGTCATGGAAGATGATCCGGAACATCCGTTCAAGATGGAGATCAAGATTCTGAAACTCGGTGATGTCGCGTGGGTCGGCGTACCGTGCGAGATCTATTCCGAGATCGGCCGAGACATGAAGGCAGCTTCACCATGCCCGAATACCGTAGTCGTTACACATACAAACACGAACTACAGAAGTTATATTCCGGATAAGACAGCTGCGGATCATCATACGTTCCAGTCTTACGGTGCCGCGAAACCAGGCGCATGCGACGAGTATATCGTGAACGGAATGTTAGAACTATTCAAAGAAATCGAGTAATACAAAACACAATGCAGGAGGATGACAAAATGAGTATTAAAGTAGGTGCCGCAAAAAGGGTAATTACCCCGGAACTGAGTTTACTGCCTATGGGCGCAATGGTCGGTCAGTACGAAGGAGTACGTGACGGTGAAGATATCCATGTACGCGCAATCGTACTGGATAACGGAGAGAGAACTTTCCTGTTTGAAAGTTATGAACTGGGCGGAGTTCCCTGTGATGTTGAACTGAGAAAGAGAATCGAAGACAAGTATGGTATTTCCCAGGAAAACATGTTGCTGGTAGGTACACATAACCACAGTGCTCCGCATCCGATGGGTTATGGTTCTTCCGGTCCGTTTGGTCCTCACACCAATATTCCGGAGAATGTACTGAAGTGGACAGACTTTGTGCTGGAACAGGGTGTCGGTGTCATTGGTGATGCCATGGCAAACATGAAGCCTGCGACATGGGGGTTTGGTGAAGGAAAATCCTACATCAACGTCAACCGTGACAAGTACTTCCATGAAGGCTACTGGATGCAGGGTAACAACTGGGAAGGCTACAGTGACAAGACCCTGGCTGCCCTGAAGTTTGTCGGTGAAGACGGTAAGCTGATTGCGGCAGTACTGAACTATGCGATGCACTCTACAACTTCCTTCTGTATTGAAGATACTGATGGTAAGGTAAAGGTTACCTGTGATGCTCCGGGTATTGCCTGTAACTACGCGGAAGAGTATTTCGGCAATGACGCGGTAGTACTTTGGCAGTCAGGCGCGGCAGGAAACCAGAATCCTCTCTATGTCGGAATCATGCAGCTGTACGACAAGAGCGGTACGATGCGCCAGAGAAGAAGAATGAACGGGGCTCCTTACGAGATGGGTGTATCTCTGGGTATGGAACATGGTATGGACGCGGTTGAGACATTGGAGAAGATCTGTGCTGACCGTACAGAGATGCCGATCACCACGGTAGATGATACGATCTGGTTCCCGAAACAGAAGTTCCCGGAAGGAATCGACAGAGGGTATCACCGTCTGGTTGTCGATAACCTGCTGGAGTGGTCCGGTCATGTAACACCGGAAGAACCATTCCCTCCGAAAGTTCTGGCAGAGATGGAACCTACAGATGAAAAGGTACCGATGAAGGCACAGCTGATCCTGATGGGTGATGTGGCGTTCTACGGTATTGCCTGTGAACTGTACAACGAGATCTCCAAGGTATGTAAGGATGCTTCACCGTTCAAGCATCTGATGATTACGACACATGTTGGTACACCAAGTGCGGGATATATCCTGGATAATGGTTCAGTAGGACATAAAGTATTCCAGTCCTTTGGTCTTGTCGGTGCCGGCGGTAATGATGAAATCGTCCGTGACGGAATGTTGAAGATGTTTGAAAAGGCATTAAACGAGAAATAATCAAGTAAGTGTAAATGTGAGGAAGATAGCTGCAGTACAGTTGTCTTCCTTATGCTATACGCATAATTATCAATAAACAGGAGGGTATGTATGGGCATACGTAAACCGGAAGTACTGGAAATCGCGCGTAAGACTTACGCAATTAACGAGTTTGGTATGGTCACCTGCTATCTTCTGATTGGAGAAGAAAGAGGTCTGTTGATCGACTGCGGCACCGGCATGTACAACATCCGGGAGATTGCCGACGAACTATGTGATTTACCCTACGATGTCGTAATCACCCACGCGGACTTTGACCACTATTGTTCCATGGATATGTGGGATGAGGTGTGGCTGCATCCTGCGGATTGGCACATGATGGAACCGGAGTATCAGGAACGCGCACGGGAGATGTTCAAGGATTATCCCGCCATGATGGTCAAACCCGGCACATTTGATGCTTATGATATTACGCCGGACCAAATGCGTTATCCGGAGAAGATGCCAAAGTTCCTGCCGCTTGCGGATGGTCATGTATTTGATCTCGGAGGCAGGAAAGTAGACGTGATCCACACACCCGGGCATTCTGCCGGTGAAGTTGTTCTGATTGATCCTTCTGTACGTATCCTGTTCAGCGGCGATGCCTGTAATACCAACCTGATCCTGGTCAGGGAACTGGTGGGAAACGGAAAAGGAGTATCCGTAAATACAGCCCTGAAAGGGTTACTGAAGATCAAAGCAAGAGAAAAAGACTTTGACCGCAACTTTAACGGACATATAGGCTATGGCGGCAGCACCGTGCACCGGAGCGTGCCGGAGGAAGTTATGGACGAAGCGATTGAGATCCTGACCAGGATTCTGAAGGGAACCGCAGAAGTAGAAAAGTTCCCGGTGTTTGACGGAATCTACGGTGAGTGGTCTACGGTAAAACTTGGGTATACCAGGATTAGTTTTGATCCGGAAAGATTAATTGATGAAGGGGAAGAACCTGCAGTTTAGGAGGAATTATGGGAGTCAGTAAACCGGAAGTACTGGAGATTGCGAGAAATACATACGCAATCAATGAGTTTGGCATGGCCACGTGTTTTTTGCTGGTGGGCAGTGAAAGAGGACTGCTGATCGATACAGGGTGCGGTATGTACAATATCCGTGAGATTGCGGATGAATTGTGCAAGGTGCCATACGATGTCGTTCTGACACATGCGCATGGAGATCATTTCGGGTCCATGGATAAGTGGGACGAAGTATATATGCATCCGGCAGATTTTGAACTGATTACACCGGAACTGGATACGTTCAACCGTGAGAAGTTTGCGAGATATCCGGGAATGATGAAGAATTTCGGTACTTTTGACGCATATGACATCACACCGGAACAACTGCACTATCCTGATAAGACGCCAAAGTTTATTCCCTGCGAAGAAGGCCACGTGTTTGACCTGGGCGGCGGGTGGAAAGTTGATGTCATTCATACACCCGGACATACACCGGGAGAAATCGTACTGATCGATCCCACAACAAGGATCTTGTTCAGTGGTGATGCGTGTAATGTCAATCTCGGTATCTTCAGTACCAGTATCAATACAGCATTAAAGGGATTGCTCAAAGTAAAGGCTAGAGAAGCGGACTTTGATCGTAACTTTAACGGGCATATTGGTTACGGCGGAAGTAATGTGCATAGAAGTATGCCGGAGAGCGTTCTGGATGACTGCCTGTCAATCTGCCGGCACATCCTGGCAGGAACAGCGGACGTCAAGACCAGAGATATGACATTCATCGGACGTGGTATTCAGGCAAGTGTACGCGAGGGACATGCGTTAATTACCTATGATCCCAAGCGTCTGATTGATGAAGGAGAGGAGCCTGCAGAATAATGGGAATCAGTAAACCACTGGTGCTGGAAGTAGCACGCAAAACGTATGCGATCAATGAGTTTGGTATGGCCACGTGCTTCCTGCTGGTTGGCAGTAAAAGAGGACTGCTGATCGATACAGGGTGCGGGATGTACAACCTCCGCGAGATTGCGGATGAAATGTGCAAGGTACCGTACGATGTCGTACTGACACATGGTCACGGAGATCATATCGGTTCCATGGACCGTTGGGATGAAGTCTGGCTGCACGAAGCGGATTGGGATGACTTATCCATGGATAAGTTTGAAGAGAATCAGGCAAGATTGTTATCGTATCCGGACAGAATGGAGCCTTTTGGAAGCTTTGAAGCTTACGATATCAAGAAAAGCCAGGCACGGTATCCGCAGAAGAATCCCAGATTCTTACCGTTAAATGAGGGACAGACGTTTACACTGGAGCCGGGATGGACGCTGGATGTGATTCACACACCGGGACATACAGCAGGAGAAGTTGTACTGATCGATCCTAAAAACCGTATTCTGTTCTCCGGGGATGCCTGTAATGTGAATCTCGGATTGGGAGGAGCCAGTGTCAATGCGGCTCTGAAAGGTCTGTTAAAGGTCAAGGCGAGAGAAGCGGATTTTGACCGTAACTTCAACGGTCATATCGGTTATGGAGGCAGAACAATTCACCGCAGTATGCCGGAGATTGTGCTGGATGACTGCTTGCATATCATGCGAGGTGTATGTGACAGAAGTATCGTCGGTGAAGAACGTCCGGGATTCCGTCCGGGAATGCCCCCGAGATTACATGTGAATTACGGACATGTCCATATCGGTTATGATCCGGCAAGAATTATCGACGAGGGTGAGGAACCCGCGGAATAGGAGGAGACTATGGGAATCAAGAAACCAATTGTACTGGAGATCGCTTATCGTACGTTTGCGATCAATGAATTCGGAGCAGCTACGGCATTTGTGCTGATGGGCACGGAGAAAGGTCTGGTCATCGATACCGGCACCGGTATGTATAACCTTCGTGAGATCGTTGATGAACTGTGTGATCTTCCCTATGATGTGGCAATCACACACGGACACTGCGATCATATCGCCTGGGCAGACCAGTGGGAAGAAGTCTACCTGCATCCTGCAGACAACGATATCTTCTACGATATCAAGCGTAATAAGGAGATGACAGCGAATTATCCCGGAATGATGGCGAAACACGGTACCTATGACGCCTATGATATTCCGATGAGTCAGATTACTTTCCCGGATCATATGCCGAAGACGTTACCGATGGAAGATGGCCATGTGTTTGATCTTGGCGGCGGACGTAAGGTGGATGTGATCCACACTCCTGGTCACAGTAAGGGAGAAGTGGTGTTCATTGATCCGTATACAAGGATCCTGTTCAGCGGTGATGCCTGCAATCCCAACCTGGGCATCCGGGCTACCAGCATCAATACTGCCCTCAAGGGTCTGTTAAAGGTCAAGGCAAGAGAAGCGGACTTTGACCGTAACTTCAACAGTCATATCGGTTACGGCGGAAGTACAGTGCATATTGCGATGCCGGACAGCTGCCTGGATGACTGCCTGTATATCATGAGCGGTCTGGTCAAGGGAGAGATCACCCCTGAACATGCGGTGTCTCCGTTCCGTCCCGGGTCTGCGCCGATCTACTTTGTCCGTCATGGGGCAGTACAGATCAGTCTTGATCCGGAAAGAATTATTGATGAAGGAGAAGAACCTGCAGTATAGGAGGAAACTATGGGAATCAAAAAACCTTTAGTGCTTGAAGTAGCACACAGAACCTACGCAATTAACGAATTTGGTATGGCAACATGCTTTCTTCTGTGGGGTACAGAGAGAGGGCTTCTGATCGATACGGGATGCGGAATGTACAACATCCGTGAGATTGCGGATGAGTTATGCCCGCTGCCGTATGATGTGGTAATTACACATAGTCACGGGGATCATTACGGGTATATGGATGCCTGGGATGAAGTATGGATCCACCCGGATGATATTCCAAATCTTACGGATGAGAAGCTGGCAGCCTGGAAGAATCGTCCGACAACGTATCTGGATATGATGGCTACGTATGGGACAACGGAAGCGTACGAAGTAACCCAGGAACAGTGTCATCATCCGGAACATGCGCCGAAGTTGATTCCCTGCCCTGAAGGCACGGTATTTGACCTTGGCGGAGGACGTAAGGTAGATGTGATCCACACACCGGGACATAGTGAGGGTGAAATCGTACTGATCGATCCTACCACAAGAATCTTATTCTCCGGGGATGCCTGTAACGGTAACCTCGGTATCCGTTCCACAAGTATGAATAAAGCATTGAAAGGTTTATTGAAAGTAAAGGCAAGAGAAGCAGACTTTGACCGGAATTTCAATGCGCATATCGGTTACGGAGGCGATAATGTACATAAATCACAGGTTGACGGTATTCTGGATGACTGCCTGTATATCATGACAGGGTTAGTCAAGGGAACGATCAAGCCTGAGTATACCCCGAATCCATGGCGCCCGGGATCCGCACCAGTCTATCTGGTAAAGCACGGAAATGTCGTCATCACCTGTGAACCGGACAATATCATCGGAGAAGATGAGGAACCTGCAGTTTAAATGAATTTTACGTGATATAGTGATATCAAAGCAGTGAAAGGATATAAGATCATATGGCAAACAGACTACAAGTAGGCGCAGCCAAACTGTGTATTTCACCGACTCCGGATATGTTCCCGGTACCGGTCGCAGTTCCCAACGCAATGTATGAAGAAGTGAAGGAAGGTCAGGACCTCCATGTCCGCGCAATCGTAGCGGATAACGGAGAGAAGAGAGTTCTGTTCCTGGCATTTGAGGCAGGAGGGGTACCCTGGCCGGATGAGCTTCTTGGGTATTTAAAAGAGAGTTATGGCTTTGAGGAAGAAGACGTATTACTGTCTGCATCACACTGCCATTCCATGCCGAGAATCGATCACGGGAATAACCGTGACGCATACAGAGATCCGGCATCCCGTACGGATAATATGGGCAGATTCGCGACAATGGTTCTGCAGAAAGCTGTGGAAGTTGTCGGCCTGGCACTGAAGACCATGCGTCCTGCCAAGGTTGGTTACGGAGAGGGTAAATCCTACCTGAATATCAACCGTGACCAGTTATTCTACGAAGGCTTCTGGATGCAGGGGCAGAACTGGGAAGGACCCAGCGACAAGACCCTGGCAGTCGTCGAATTTGTGGATGATGACAACAAGGTCATTGCGGCAATCCTGAACTACGCATGTCATTCCGTAACCAACTTCGTTCAGAAAGACTATGACGGCAAGTATAAAGTATCCTGTGATTTCCCGGGAATTGCGTGTGACTGGCTGGAGAGACATTTTGGTAACGGCGCAATCATCGCATGGCAGTCCGGCGCGGCAGGAAACCAGAATCCGGTGATGGCCTTCGGCGGCAGGAGATACGATCTGCTGGGAACGAATTATTCTGCATTGAATGGCGGCACGATCGGAGCTTCCTACATCAACTGCATCACCATGGGTGAACAGCACGCCATCGATGCTTTACAGGCAATGGAGAAGATCGATACCTTTATTGAAAACCCGGAAATCAAGACCTATCTGGGCGGCGTGGAATTCCCCGGGCAGAAGTTCCCGGAAGGAATTGACCGCGCAAAACATCGCTGGATGGTGGACAATATCGCGTTTGGCCTGGAAGGCTGGACACCAGGTACACCGCTGAAGAAGGAACTCGCAGTCATGGAGCCCAGCGGTAAGATCATCCCGGGAAGAACACAGTTGTTTGTCATCGGTGACACGGCATTCTATGGATTCAATGCGGAGCTGTATAATGAGATTGGTATGCTGTGTAAACAGGAGTCCCCGTTCAAACACACGATTGTAACGACACATACGCATTATACAATAGGGTACATTCTTGATGATGCGTCCAAGGATCACAAGGTGTTCCAGTACTTCGGAAACATCCTCCACGGCGGCAGTAATAAGATTGTCCTGGATGGGATGAAGGAACTCTTCAGCAGATATTACAACGATAAATAACAAATAAAAAGGGTACGTGCAAACTGCGTAAACCCGAATAATACGTAGTAAATCAGTATTTGTAGTAAAGGAGTAACACATGACAAAGCAATTATTGGTTGGTGCAGCGAAACTGTGTATCAATCCCGCACCGGAATTATTCCCGTTTGAATTATCCTTCTCCGGTGATCAGTATACCGGTGTCAAAGAAGGACAAGACATTCATGTACGCGCAATTACAGTAGATAACGGCGAGAAGAAGGTTATCTTCCTGGGCTTTGAACTGGGCGGAGTACCGGATCCCAAACGTCTGCAGAAGTTACTGAAAGAGAAATACGGGTATGAGAAGGATGAAATCTTCGCCACCGCAACACATAACCACAGTGCTGTACGCGCAATTTCCCAGGACCCGGGACCGATACCGATGCCTCAGGATACCAGCGAGAGCGCAAAGATCTATACCGAGTTCATGTTTGAACAAATCGACAAAGTTACAGAAGCGGCACTGGCCAATATGCGTCCGGCAAAATTCGGCTATGGTGAAGACAAGTCATATATCAATGTCAACCGTGATCAGCATTTCGATGACGGTTACTGGATGCAGGGACAGAACTTTGAGGGATGCAGCGACAAGACTGTTGCGGCTGTAAAGTTTGTTGGCGAAGACGGGAACGTGATTGCGGCAATCGTGAACTACGCCTGTCACTCTGTAACCAATTTCTGCGCCAAGGATGTGGACGGCAGTTGTAAGATCTCCTGTGATTTCCCGGGGATTGCGAGCGGGTGGCTGGAGAACCATTTCGGCAATGACGCGGTAGTCCTCTGGCAGTCCGGTGCAGCAGGCAACCAGAATCCGATCATGGCTTACGCGACACATCGGTATGATGTGAACGGCACAGTATACGGGGATAATACCATGAGTATTCCGGGTTCAACATATAAGACATGTGTGGTGATCGGTGAACAGCATGCGGTAGACTGCTTAAGAGCTCTGAAGAAAGCGGATGCGAATAAGTCCTGGGCTTCCATCAAGACATTGGGTTCAGTATTACAGCTCCCCGGTCAGGAGTTCCCGGAAGGAATCAATCGTGCTCAGCATCGTCTGATGGTAGATAATATCCGTCTGGAAAATCTTGGATGGGCACCAGGCAAGCCGTTGGTAAAACATCTGGCGACTATGATTCCGGTGGATGAAACAGTACCTCTGAGAACACAGCTGATGATCGTAGGGGATGTGGCATTCTACGGTATGAACTGCGAACTGTATAACGAGATCGGTGTTCTCTGTAAAGAAGCGTCACCGTACAGACATACGATCGTGGCTACACATACAGATTCTTCCATCGGTTATGTCTTGGATGATGATTCCAAGGGACACAAGGTATTCCAGTCGTTCGGAAGAGTCAGAGAAGGAGAGAGTAACGGTATTATCGTTAAAGGTATGCTGGAACTCTTTGATCAGGCAGTAGAAGAGTAAACGGAAAGAAACAGACAGAAAAGGCAGACCCTGGATTGATCCTGAGTCTGCTTTTCTTATGGAAAGGCGTGCTTGGAAGTACTCTCTCAGCAGGGCTGACTCTTCAGGATGTCACCATCCATAAGATACCTGCACTTATTGATCAGGTCCACAGCCCAATCTACACCATGTCTGGCAAAGGGATCATTCTTTGATTCTCTGACCCGGAACTTGTATTCCGCTCTTTGTGCCCAGTACAGCGCAGTCAGGGGATCTTGTTCACAGCCGATACCGTTCGCGTAACAATCCGCGTATCTGACGTAGACATCCGCGTCATATTCCTTCGCGTCATCTTCATGATTGATGATGTCGATACAGTGGGAATAGATCTGGAAGGCTTCGTTCAGATTCTGACTGACGTGGAAGCCGTTCTTGTACATATCACCGATCTTGTATAACGAAGTGACTCTGCCTTGGAACGCTCCTTTGGAAAAGCATTCGAATGCCTTTGCGTAGTCTACTTCACAATCCCGGCCGTAGTAGTAGCAGTAACCTAGATTCTCGATGGCCTGGATATCCCCTGAATCTGCCGCGATCTCATACAGTTCCATGGCTTTACTGTACGATTGTTCACCGATCTGCCCGGTATAATACAAGGCGCCAAGGTTGCAGGCTGCGACACCACTGCCCTGGTTGATGCCTTGAAGAAGGATATCTTCCACAAGTTCTCTTACAACAGGGGGCATCGGATCCTTACGGATATAACTGAAGATATTGTTGGGGAAATCCAGAACATCCGCTTCCGGGTTTCTGTCAGCATACGCTATACCATCTCTTGCCCAGTCTTTATACTCCTCCGGGATGTCTTCTTTTAACAACAACTTAAGATCAGCAACCACGGATTTTACCGTATATGTCAAGTCAATTTTAAACATCATTTTATTATTCCCCTTTCTGTCTACAGTTATAGTTTATCTGTATCCCTGCGCAAAAAAGATGCCTGCCATGAATACTCTGGGATGAAAAAAGCAGGATTTTCTGCTGTAAATGTACATGTAGTTATTCGCAGTCATTCCGGATTAATACTATGATAGTGTTATAAATAACAGGGAATCTGTTATGTTCATAGTGGGATAGATGGATGAAGACACACTCGTATGTAAGAAAAATAGTGTATATCGCAGTGATTACAGCAATCCTGGAAGCTGCCAAGTTTGCGTTAAATGCGATTGCGAATGTTGAACTGATTTCTCTTTTGACGATTGTATTCACGGTATACTTTGGCTGGCAGATCACACTTCCGGCATTGTTGATCTTTGCGGTGATCGAAAGTCTGTGGTGGGGGATCAATATCTGGACGGTTACGTACTTCTATGTATGGCCGGTTCTGATCCTGTTGACGGTACTGCTGAGAAAGCAGATGAGCTGTTTTACCGCGTCTTGTTTATCATCGTTGTTCGGATTTGGGTTTGGCTTGTTGTGCGCCTTTACGACACTGGTGATCAGCGGACTGAATGCGGCAGTTGCCTGGTGGATCGCCGGTATTCCGTACGATCTGGTTCATGGGGTCAGTAATCTTGTGATTGCGTTTATACTGTATGATCCGTTGATCAAAGCTCTGCGTAAAATGAATATCACAATATAAAAGAACCCTGTGAATCATGCAGGGTTTATTTCATTTGTAATAGTGCCGAAATGTACTCTAAAAGAGTATAAAACAATTTATAATCTAATCAGGAAAAGAAAGAGAGTAATTGATTATGGGAAGAACAGAGACATATGACAATATGGGATTTCGTCTGACTTATCCTGATGCATTCGATACTGCCAGAGGATTGGTCATGCCGATGCCGGTCGGCAGTAATAACGGTGTCTATTTAATGATGGTCACGTATATGGCACTCAACAAAGAAGAACTGGAAACGATAAACAATAATACTGTGGCAGGGCAGATGAGTGAAGCGGACAGAATAAAAGTCCTGAAAGCCACGGGACCGATATTGATGGTGGTCGGCATTGACGGTGGTCAGGGACCGGAAGAGATCATCAAAAAGATGCAGATGGAAAGTAATGCCAATGCGGGTCAGTTTACCGAACTGGCCAGACACGAAGATATTACGTATTACGCAGTCAAAGATCACAATAGTGAAGAAGCGTTCCTGGCTAAACAAGATCCTGTTTTTGCGGAAGAATTCCATACCCTGCAGGATGCTTTGATTGATGCTTTGAAGAATGCTGAATACTTCAAACCACGTCTTCCCGGTGCGGATCTGATCGGCAGAAAGATCAGTTTTGAAACGAAGGATATCGACGGCAATCCGGTAAAGAGTGAAGAACTCTTTGCGTCTCATGCGGTCACAATGATCAATCTCTGGGCTACCTGGTGCGGTCCGTGCAAGAGCGAACTGGAAGAGCTGGGAAATATCCACAGACGTCTGGCAGAGAAGGACGCGGCTATTGTCGGTATCTGTACGGATGCGGATGAGAAAGCAGAGGAATGCAGGGAACTGATGGCAAAAAACAACATGACATACATCAACCTTCTGCCGTATCCGGAATTGGATGCACAGATGCCGACCAGAGGTATTCCGACCTCCTTCTTTGTCAGCCGTGACGGAAAGATCATGACTTATCCGATCGTCGGTGTACCGTCTGATATTTCCGAGTATGAGAAAACAGTTGATAAGATGCTTGCCAAAGCAGCGGCAGGTTATGACCCAACCGCACAGAAAGGAACAACAGAGAATAAAAAAGATTCCTGCCGTATTGTTGTCAAAGACGAAGCAGGGAATCCGGTAGAAGGCGTTACGGTTCAGTTCTGTACAGATACTACATGTATGATCGGAAAGACAGATGCAGAGGGTATTGCTTCATTCACTGTTGATCACGATCAGTATACCGTTCATATTCAGAAAGTACCCGAAGGCTATGCCTCATGTACGGAGGAAGTTCCTGTTCCGGAAGATCGCAGCGATGTGGAGTTCACATTGAAGAAACTATAATATCGAAGAATATGGCTGGGAGTATATCCCATATATAGATTTACTTAGAATCTGCAGATTCTGTACGGTCGTATATAGTCATATCTACACCGGTATCCCGGACAAGGATGGTACCTGGATAATTCCATAGTTTTGCGGTCACATATACATCACCGGCAGCTCCGGAGATATTGCCGACCTGGAGGAACCACACAACCCAGAACCATGTCCGGGGAACGATCACACACAAAACACCCAGGATGATGCCCCATACAACGAGAGGCGCCAGTGAGATATAACGGTAGGATATCTTGTCGAAATAGTCTTCTTTACTGCCGGCAAACGCGTATAACCCGGTGAAGCCAAAGACGACCTTACCACCGCCGACAGCTTTCATCACTGCCCCATGGGTCAGTTCATGCAGGACGATGTATATAACATATCCCAGGAGTATTACACCCACCTGGGTGAAATACATGGATAGACTTTCATTATTGTGAAATTCAGTAATTGGTACAATAAAATGGCCAAGAACAAACAGAAGTATCATAACGACAACGGCTATGAGGTTGATCTTCAAAGCCGTTTTTTTGTCTTTCTGCAGATTGATCTGCAGGATTTCCCGGTATCCTTCCGGGAGAGTTTGACATGCTTTCATGAGCTTAGTACTCTACTTTCTCTCAACCAAATATAACGGTATGACACTATATCTGCAAGTCGTATCACTAGTTTTTATATTAGAGAACGATAGTTTTTGCGGGTAAAGAGAAGACAAATATCGCAATTACCGTTGTGCCGTATTCAATACAGTATTCATGTATGTCGTGCTTCATCTGTGTTGTAATGCTTAGCTTTGAGAGCGGGATTATGCCCGATACTAAAATACCTCCGGATTAACCGGAGGTATTTACTATATGTTTATAGACGTGAGGGATTGCGATGTTCGCATGGTACGCCGACCATACATCTGCCGCATCCTCCGCCACCGTAGTGTTCTCTCAGATATGCGCCGTATTCGGAACATTTTTTCAGGTTGCGCAGACCGGATGGTTCCATGGCCTTTGCGGGACAGTTTACACCACACTGACCACACTGGATACAGTAATCATAGATGCCGGTATAGTCTCTTTCCGTGACTTCAAATTCCTGGTCGGTGATCAATGTCGCAAGTGATCCGCAGGTTCCTTTCTCCGTAATGATATGTCTGTTCATACCGAAAGTACCTATACCTGCCACATATCCGGCATGTCTGGTTGACCAGCTGACCACAAAGTGCAGATCTTCGATACCGCCGTTGTCATCCGGCACAGGGTTCCTGGACATCCGGGGATCTGTAACCGGATTAACTACTTTGAGACCTGATTCTTCGAGTTTTTCTTTCAGAGCCATCGCCAATTTTTGCGCAAGCGCACTGCCTGCAGGATATCCGTATTTCCAGGCTTCCGTGATGATCTTGTCGGAGTTTGCCAGACGGCTGCGGATCTCTTCGGTATACGGAAAGAAGAAGACGATCACGGATCTGGCATTTTCCAGCCATTCCTTAGGTGTCATATAGCCTTCACCAATCGCCGCAGGGTTATTCTTCAGTTCATCAAACAACGGATCAGAAGCCGACGCAAATCCGATGACAGGCTCTTCCAGGATCGGCACATCAACATCCTCTTCGGGGAGATGAATTGTATTCTCTGTAGTTGTGCGGAAAATCTCGGAGAACATTTCACGGATATCTGTATTATTCATAAGTTTTTCTCCATCTTTGTTATCATCATACTATATTTTCCGGGTATTCGTGTTCCGGTTCTTACTATTGATTTTCTCGGTATAGTTTGGGATGAGGTTATTACGATATAATTTATATGCTAAGGAGGTTACGATATGACAGATTGTCTGGAAGTCATCAACACTCGCAGTTCGATCCGCAAGTATACCGATCAGCCGGTTCCGGAAGATGTATGCCGTTGTCTTGTTGAAGCTGGGTTAAAGGCTCCTACAGCCGCAAACAAGCAGGAGATTCATATTACCGTAGTAGGTAAGGATAACCCTGTACAGGCAGAAATTCAGCAGGATCTCAATCCCAATGCAGAAGTAAACTTCTACTATGACGCCCCGCTGACCTTCTATCTGTCCGCAGATGAAAACTTCAAGTGGAGTGGTGTAGATGCCGGTATCGCTGTAGAGAATATGCATCTGGCAGCGAAAGCACTGGGTCTCGGCAGTGTGATCCTCGGATGTATGGAACGTGTGTTAAACGGTGAGAAGAAAGCTGAATACGCAAAGAAACTTGGTTTCCCGGAAGGGTATCAGTATTTTGTGGCAATCTCTGTCGGTTACGCGGATACGGAGAAACAACCCCATCCGATCAACTTCGAAAGAGATGTAACAGTTCTCTGAGTATACAAAACAGAGAAAGACAGCCCGGTAATATACCGGGCTGTTTCATTGTTATAAAGAGTGTACAGATTATTTACGCCACATATCCTTGATGATCCAGTCTTTCTTTTTCAGGTCATAGGGAGTATCACAGTATGGGCAGTGACTCTGGTGCATGGCGTCAAAACTGCCTCCGCAGGAAGGACAGGATACACGGTGGATAGAGAAGCCTGGATCCACATGTCCTTCCGCTTCTTTTTCCAGGATGAAGTGGATCTTTTCGTCTTTTTCACGAACGTGATTCCGGATATACGTATTTCTCAGGTATGCGGTTCCTTCGACATGGAGAAGATGGTCTCTCTCTTCAAATCTTTTGATATATACAGCACCACGGTATTGCATATCCACGATATCATCAAGGTCTGAAAGATCGCGGTTTCCTTCCCAGACAGAGAGGGTATCCCGGTCATCCGCAAACGCGATGATCCTTAACAGGGAGAGCACTCTGCCTTCAAAGGCTTCATAGGAGAAGTCAGGATCGTATTCTTTCATGAATTCCAGCATCTTTTTCCGGGTATTCATTGTCTTGAGCAGGGGCATGGCTCTTCCGGCTTCTTTGAATGCTTTCATAATCATGATCATACTGCGGGTCATATACCACAGGAACGCGAATACGAGACCGTAGAAGCCTCCGAATAACAGTGATCCGAGGATACGGAAGATCAGATCCAAATCATTCCAGAGTATAAAGGACAGGATGACAAGTATAATACCGCAGATCCAGCCGACCTTGGTCATTTCCTTTTTCAGGGTAGATTCCAAGGTGGCTCTTTCCACAATACCGGGCACAGTATAATACGTGGATACACAGGGGTATACTTCATCAGTTTCGAAGAATGTGCCGCAGTAATGACATCCGTCTCTTGCCTGTAAAGCAGTAAGTGTATGACCGCAGTTGGGACAGGTATATTCTCTGTCTTCGTGTCCTTCTTTATCGACGAAGGAAACATACAGGTTTACCGGACGTCTGTACTTTTTGAGTTGTTTTCCGTTCTGATGGTAGGTGATATGTTGTACAGCTTCCCGGTAAAGGATCCTGGAAGAGTATCCGTTCTCTGACAGGTTGGAACACCCGCTGATATCCCCTTCGGAATGGGTAAATTCTTCTTCTCTGATCGTGCCTGAGCGTTTCAGGCGTTTTTCCTGCAGGTCCAGAAAATAGCGCAGATCGCGGGACGCGGTAGGTGGTTCGGTTCCGTTCAAAGACCATTCATGTAATTCATCGGTAAACTGGTCGAGTTGCTGCATTGTCGTCCTCCGGGTTGGTATTACTTACTATATCACATACCCTGTGTGACTATTCATCCAGAGTAAATGACTGGTATCCCTCTCCCTGGTTCATTTCCTGCACGGCAGAGAGAATATAGACGGCTGTAGGACCTCCGAACTTACTCCATGCGTCAATACCGCCGGAAGGGATCTCCGGGTCATTTCTGCCTTCAAAATATGCAGTATTGACCTGTGCGAAGGTCTCTGCCAGAAGATCTGCGTTCTCTTCGTCTGTTTCTTCTGTTAATTCCTGGCGTATACGTTCATATGCCTGTCTGCGGAAGTATTCTCGGGCTTCCTGCGCCAGCTTTTCGTCAACGGATACGGTCTGGTACTGGAGTTGTCTGCCGTCCAGGGAGATATGCGCGTACTGTACAGGGGTAATGGAGAGAGCTGAGGAAGCGGCTTCCGTAAAGCCTTCCTCATGACATACATGCTGGATATGCATATGTCCGCAGAGACAGAGGATCACCGTGTCGGGATCCAGTATTTTTATCAGGTTGTCTGCGTTTTCGATGCGCATACCACCGATAAAGATCTGATGTGTAAGAATCGTCTGGTGGGTAAAGATGATCATCTTTGCGCCTTTGTTTTTCGCTTCCTTTTGTACTTCTTCCGCAAATGCCAGGGTCTTATCTGAGAGTATACCGACCTGGTCACTGTTGGCGTCAATTGCCAGCACCCAAAGATCCTCTCTGAGTTCATAGACATAGCTGAAAGAATCTTCACAAGTGATACTCGCTTCGTTCAGTCCAAAGTCCGCATATTCTTCACGGAATATTTCCGGTTTCATCGTTTCCACAATCTTGTACTGACTGCCCTCAAACCTAGCATCGTAATATGCCCCGAGATCATGATTTCCGGGAATCAGCAGAACCGGGATACCAGCATCCTCAATTCTTCTTAGTTTCTCGATCAGATCTTCGTGGCTTTTTACCGCCCCGTTGAAGGTCAGATCTCCGCCCAGCAGGACAACATCCGGTTTCTCCTTAATACACTTCTGTATGAAGGCTTCCGTAATCTCTTCGATCTTGTATAGATATCTGCCGTCTCCGTTACTCATGAGCTTCTGGAAAGCTTCTCCGCCGTCATTCAGTGCCGGTGAGATATAGTGCGGGTCTGTCGCAAAGATGATCTTTACCGGGGCTTCCGATGTCTTGGGCATCCTGCTTTCACTCTGGCACGCAAAAAGACAGCTGATACACATGCACAAGATGACAAAACACTTCTTCATACCGGAATTATATCAGTGTGATCCTTTTCTGGTAAGATACTGCGGAATAGATGATTATGATCCTTTATTGTTGTAGGACTGACTGTTTTTTGCGAAGATGATGGTGGAATGGATAGGATCAAATACGAAATACTGCGGAGCCTGAGAGAGCGTGTTTTTTTAATGATGAAGATTACGGCAGTACTGTCTCTTGGACTATGCGGATGTGCAGAAAACCATCATGAGGAACCTCTTAAGGCAGTGATTACTTCGGATCTTCATTTCACGATCCAGCCGGAGATCAACGGGGATATCGTCCCGGCAATGCCATACGCCAGGGAGATGACGGAAGTGATGTCTGCGCAGGTCATGGAAATGAATCCGGACGTCTTTATTATGACCGGAGATAATACCAACAGCGGCAGGAGAGAGGATATTATTGCCTTGGTGAATATCCTGCAGAAGATCAAGGATGCCGGGATCCCGGTGATTCTTACGACAGGGAATCATGATAAAGATCAATGCACAAAAGAGGAGTATGAAGAACTGTACTTTTCCCTGCTGGAACCGGAAGAAAGAGATCGTGAGACATTAAGTTATGTCAAAACCATAAACGATACCGTCTTTCTGGTTATGGATGACAGTTTCTGTTCGGAGGGGGCAGGCGGACAGTTTCCGGCTTCGACAATGACCTGGCTGGGAGAAATGCTGAAGAAACAGAAAGACCTCGGGCACAGGATCATCTTCCTGTCACACCACAGTGCCCTGACAGAAGATACCCGGGGATACTACAAGATACAGAATCAGGATCTGTACAAGTTACTGAAGAAATATGGTGTAAAGCTATGTTTTACGGGGCATCAGCATACTCAGGTAATCCTGCATAAACAGAAGATGTATGAGATCATCTCCGGGATGACGCTGATGAGTCCGCATAGATTGGGTATACTGGAGTGTCATGACGGGGAGGTTGTTTATCATACCGAATTCCTGGACATGGCACGTCTGGATGCGCAGGTACGGACAGCGATAGAAGAGACAGAGAAGCGGCGAAGTGAAGAGATGCGGGATATCTTCTTACAGATCCTTGTACGGGAAGGCGTGCGCAGTGAACGGATTGACGGGACAATGGATCTGGTCATGCGTTATCTGACGTGGCAGGGTGAGGGAGTGATCGGAGATCATGTCCAGGAAATCACACAGGACGCGTATTACGAGGATATGATGACAGCGCTGAAGGATACGAACTATGGTCCCTGGATCAGCAGTGTGCTGAAAGCGAAGCCGCTGCCGGCAGATCACTTGGAATTTACGTACTAAAGCAACGATTATACAGATAAAAAGAGAGGCGGACCGGGATATCCCGACCCGCCTCTTTCAGAGACTCTACGGACGTTTCCTGGTGATTGCCTGGAATACAGCAATCTGGAGTTGTTCCAGTACATACCGGGAAGATCTGCGTGTATCCGCGTCCCAGTGCCAGCTGTAATCGGAATGCCGGAACAACATGGATACATAGTTCTTTTCCCGGTAGAACCATTGGATGGTTACCGCTGTCTTGTTCAGATGAATCTCTTTGACAAATACTTCGCTTTTATTCTTTTTCATAAAAAACCTCCTTTACATGCGAACAGACAAAAAGTCTGTTCTGCCGTAATGAAGGTTTTGCCAAAGCATAATACCACAGAACCACAAAGATAAACAACTCTTTCGTCATAATCCGAAAAAACCAGGTATTTCCATTGGCGTGGTCCCGGTTTTCGGTCTTTCAGGAATGATGGTTATATACGTGGTAATTTCAGTTACTTACAGATCTACATATAGGTGAACGTGTCGTTCGCAGGGATGAAAGTTACCGGCACTTCATCACCGATCAGTTCCGGTATCCACTTTGAAGCATATTTCATTCCCAGTTCTTCCAGGTTGATATGTTCCATCATCAGCATGGCTTTTTGTTTTTCATCAACGATTCTCCTTCCTTTTTACGTGTTAGATAGATTATCTGTTATTTGTATCATCACATAAACCTCAGTACCTATGATGATATAAGATGGTGTATTAGTTACTCTCAGTATAGCGTAAAAAGTCAGGGAGACATAGTTCCGCATATTTCAACAGAGACAGCAATGAAAAACACCTGTATCACTACAAGTGTTTGTGGTATTCATACAACCGGTTTACTTCATGGCATTGTTTCTGTGTATGTCGAGTACTCTGTACTGTATTCCTTTTTCTTCAAATTTTTCAAACAGAGCATCCGCATCATTATCCATCTTATACTTTAATTCTTCCGGATATAACGGAATAACTTCGTAGAAATTGATTACTTTCCCTGAGGACATGATCAGCCGGATATCCCCTTTCTTGTTTTCTGCGAACTTCAAGACAACGCTGTTGAAACCTGTATTTGATGCATACGGAGAACCATCTTCATCTGACTGTGTAGTATGTCCGTAATAAAGCCAGGTGTTATACCAGATTGGCAGGCGAGCAGTATCTTTCAGCACCCGGATCGGCCAGTAGTCTGTTTCCTCACTGCTGTTTAGATTCCAGTCTTTGGGAAGATAGATGACATATTCCGCGTAATCAAGATCATATTTCTGCCATTGTTCGGGAATCTGCATTTTATAAGCACCGGCTCCCATTGTGACAAGCTTATAGTACGGATCTTCTTCTGTAGGATCTACGATACATACATCAAGATGAATGTCAGTAGAAACGATTTCATGAAAGACATTCTTGTAGTCTCCGAACATATCCACGATAAAACTGTCCAGTTCGTCCAGTTCAGATTCTTCATACAGATACTGGGGTAGCTGCCTGGCTGGTTCTTCCTGTTTTTTGTTATGTCTGAATATATCGAATAAACCCATAAGACCTCCATCTCTTTGAACAGGCTATGTCTTATTGCCAGAAACAGACGAATTTTTCACAATTCTTTTGTGACTTGTCTGACATATTGTTTTATCTTTTGACTGATCTGTTCGCTTTCGTAATAGTGAATATAGTGACCGCAATTCAGGAATACAATTTCTGCGTTCGTCATCTCCGCAAACTTTTTCTCGTTTTCGATCCAGTTCGCAGATACCTGTTTGCCATCGGAAACAAACATCAGGACCGGGCAGTCTATTCTGCCGGCAGACTCAACAATCTCTGCATTCCTGATCACCGCAGCTGCTTCATTAACATAACAGTTGTTCATGGCATTCCGCCGTTTCAGGATCTTGAGCTGACGTATCTGTTGTTTATCCAGTCCGCGGTTACTGACCGGAAGCCAGAATAACAGACCATACGTATTGAGTTTCCGCATTGTCTTCATGGAGCGTATACGCTGGTCAACTTGTTCCGGAGTCCACTCTTTATAGGTCAGGGGTGTTGCCATATCCAGCCCGATGATCGCTTCCACATCCTCCGGATACTTCTGTCTCCAGCGGATCGCTTCCAGACCGGACATGGAATGGGGTAACAGGATAAAGGGACCTTCTTCACCGGCTTCTTCCAGAGCTTGTTTTTGGAGGGATACCAGGGAATCAATATCACAGGGACCTTCATACAGATCAGAGTATCCGTAACCGAATTTCTCAATGACAATGATCCTGAAATCATCCTGTAGTTTCTCATACAGGATTTTAAAGTCATATACAGGAGCTACTGTTCCGGAACCGGACATGAATACCAGCTTGGGCTTATTCTTGTTCCCTGTCCTGAAGACATGCATCTTATGGTCATTTACTGTCACATAATTCATACGTAATATCAGTCAAAACAAAGGTATGGGTAAACTTAAAAATTCTGTCTTGTTCTATTTCTGAACGAATTCTCTTAACAATTGATATATCTAAGTCTTCATATAAGGAAGCTTTAACAAGATTTACCTTCTTAGCCTGAGACTCGATTTCTTTATATGCCAAATACAACTCTGGAAGTTGTATCGGAGGAGCATTTGATGAAAGCCATGATTTGAATATAGTTTCATTATCATTGCTTATGCTAGACATGTTGTACTCCTCCTTTCATTGTTGATCTATGTTTGAGTGATTTTACTAGATTATGTTTTTTCGGCTTTCTTACAGCAAAACGAAATTAGGTATCCTGCTTAAAAGAGTTTTTTGCCAGTTTTTCTGAAAAAAATCCATAAATAGGCTTGCATTATAGTTACCTGTTATTCTTCTTAGTGTGAGCACAGTAGGTACTGATTTATGAACAGCACAACACCATCTAATTTTAGAGGCTGGCGGTCCAAATTCTTCCCAAGTTTCCTTTGGATCCATGTGGCATTTTGCTTCTTCAAAATGTAGTTGTGGCCATTGTGCCTTTGCTTTTTTTACTGCTTCAAGTGTATCGGACAGTTCCATTCCAGTATTACTGAAAACAACATAAAAGTCACTCGGCGCCAAGGCTCTTGCAGTCAGATCAAGCAACACTAGGGAATCTTTGCCACCAGAAAAAGCACACACAAATGCATATCCCTGCTGAGAATACCTCTCGTGCTGTTCCTGAATAAAATTAACCGCTTTTTGCTGAAGATTAATCATTAGAGAGCGATTCACTTCGTATAAACGATCTGTATCAATAGGTTGTAGCTTTAGTCTTTCATTCGTTAATCTATTGATAATAGGCTTGGTATAAAACCCACCACCTTGTGCTTCTGCAACAACCACACCATTCATTACATATCGACGCACACCCTCAGCCCATAGTAGTGGAGCATCTGTATCTTTAGGATAATCCCAATATGCATCCATACCAAAGAAGTCGAGTTCTTCATGAAAGACTGGACGGATTTCCTTTTGTATTTTTGCGTCAATTGTAAGTCGGAAAATGCCGTACTCTTCAGTCCATTCATATCCATACATACTAAAACTCACCTCTTTTCAACGTAGTATTTCTCCACAATTATACTTCTTCCTCCATGGCCTGATACGGTGAAGAACAGCATGACAGGTGGGGCAAACAGTAATAAACATGTCTTCTCCATACTTTTTATTTCCATCCAGTTCCACAGGTGATTCCGTAAGATGAGCCTGGAGAAGATTTCCACAAGACTGATAGTATAGTTCCGGTTTCAAGTTACATATATCGCAATGATCGGAAAGTTTAACTCTTAATCCATCTCTTTTTTCTATCAACCGATGCAAGTGACCCAATAAAACACCCTCCGGAAATCCGATATCTTCATAAGCATTCCCAAATTCAGCGTGGAAATAATATTCATTATAATTAAGTTACGAACAAAGAATATCTTTCTAAATATTTTATCGGATGAGCATGTTTGTGACGATCCAGCCCAGGAGCAGGGATAGAAGTAATGTCCACAAGGATTGGCGGCTTTGTGCTCTCTGTACCTTACTGACATAGTGTTTCCCGGTCTCTTTGTGAATCGTGATGTTGATCTCATCAGGGAATGACGACATGTAGTGTTCATACTGGCTGTTGGGATTATTGCATACCATGATGGAGTGTTTCTCACCCTGGTATTCCCATTCATATTTCCAGTCGATGACATAACGTTTGGATTTATCATCCCAGGTCTGTCTTCCCGGGATGTAATTGAATCCTGGTTCATCTACTCTGTACGCTTTGTAAGAAAGGGCCATGGGATCTTCTGTTACGGAAGGTTGTTTGTTTCTTTGTGAATACAGAATGAATAATTCGATAACGACGGTAACAATAACAAATACGAATAGTTTAAGCATATGTAGTCTCCTGTTGTTTCTGATTAGTACAGGTGGTCTTCTCCGCCTGTCTGTGTTTTCAGCCCTTGTTGGGTTATCACTATTATATTATTGTGATTGAATATTTATCTATATTCTGAAGGAGGAGGTATGGCTGAATATTGTAGTAAATGCGGTGCTGTTCTGCCTGACGGTGCGAAATTCTGTATGAAATGCGGTGAAAAAGTCGAGAGACAGATACCGGTATCTGACAGAAAAAAAGAACCTCAGCAGAATCGCTCTGAGGGAAAAAGCCATAAGAAAACAGCTTCTTCCTCTATTCCTAAGACAAAAAAACCGGAAAACAAGAATACTTCCGGAGGGATAGGCGGTAAGCTGCTGATCCTTGTACTGGCGGCAGTACTGGCATTCACCGGATTTGTGTATCCGGGTTTTCTGCGTGACAAGAAAGAGTCTGGAGGTACAGAAGTCATACAGAACGATACGCCCAAAACAGAATCTCCTGATAAAAAAGAGTATGAGACACTGAGTTATAAAAAGACCGGTCAGTTGTCTCCGGATGCGGACAGAGTTACGCTGACTGTATCTGACTGCCTTGTGGAAGAAGCTGTGGAGTATTCTGTTACACCACTGAGTTCGTACATATCTGAAGGCGGGGAATCAGAAGTATACCGGTATGATATCTCTTCGGATCAGATCAAGGGAAATGTGAACGGATTTATGGAGATCCGGATACCGTATGATGAAGACTTCTTTGCGGAAGGGGAAGATCCTGCCCGCTGTATGAGTGTACATGCCATAAACGATGACGGATCCTTTGAACTGGAACTGTTTGATGTAGATGAAGTAAACAAAGAGGTAGTCATCTACGCGGAACATCTTTCAGAACGGCAGTTGTTTCACTACCGGGATGAACTGCGTGCACTGAAGTATGATATTAATTTCGGAAATGCCTTTGTGGGTAATCTCAGTCTGGAGGACTATACAAAAGCCTTTGAGGAGTTTATTCATGATATCGAAATGGATCCTGAATCCTGGAATACAGATTACCGCAAGTGGGCAGACACAAGAGATGGACTTATTGAACTGGCGATGGGAGCGATGTACGGTACGTTGGTCAAAGTATTCCCGGAAGGGCTGAATGCACAGCTTTATGATTCTTCCATGTGGCTTGGCAATGCCGCAAATATCCTGGCGCTGGGCGGACAATATACCCAGTCGTATATGAACCGCGGAATGACGATGCTTGGAAAACTGGGTATCTATACATCGATGTGCAAGCTTTCGTATGAGTTTTTCAAACACAAGAACGACGGCGGAGATATCACAAGAAATGAAGTCTTATCTCTGTATAAAACCTATATCAACACAGCACTGGATTATGTTTCTTACTATCAGACAGGGACGATCGTGCCGATGGTAAGTATGTATATGTCGGGAGTATTTGTGTTCGGATTATTCATTGACTCCATGTTTGAAGAAGCCAGATATATGAAAATGGAGGATATGGGTGCTGTCTATGAGTATTTCGGGGATAGTTTTAAAAGTGGTGATTATAAACCGCGTACCAACCTGGAATGGTATGAGATCTTCATGGATATCATAGACAGGTACTGCGCATCAGGAAAGCAGGAATATATACCGGATGCGGTAGAAAGAGAGATACGGTTATATGCGGAGGAATTCTGGAAACTGCCTTCATCTGTTCAGAGCGAAGTAATCACTGATGCCGGATATAAACGGATGCCGTATCCGACAGAGAGTGAGATTGAAGAACTGACGAATAACTATATCAATAATCTTACCTATCGTCTTCATCCGGTGATGTATGAGTGCGAGAGTACAATGACAAAGCGGAACCAGAAAGCCGTTCTGGATCAGCTACGCAAGACGTACAGCAATCTGAATACCAAGACCACACTGCAGGTCGTGGATGGTAATGAGAAAGTGATTTATGCCGGTTACTGGTTTAAATTCAGGGATCTGAAGAAGGAAGCGGATAAAAAGATCTGGCAGGGACAGCTCGATAAAAAGGGACGGTTTGAGGCTAAATTCAACCTGAATGACTGGATATTTGCCGGAGTTCCGACCAGAGTGGATCTATACCGTACGGAAAAAGATATGGAGAAGGGAAAGAATCCTGTCACTACTGCCCGTATCGTACTGGGAAAGAAAAACAGTGATCCTTCTACAGTAATGTTTGTGGAACCGGAAGATGTCACATGGGTCCTGGATGCCCTGGTATATAAACAACATACGGATAATTATGATTCCTGTCCGGCACCGTCGGGGTTATCTACCTGCAGCGAAGTCAATATCGAATGTACGGAATCTTCCTGCCATCTTGGGGTAAAGTCATCAACCTACATAAGCGGAAAACTGATGGAAGAGAGAGAAGGATACACATACGCCGGTGTTGATCTGACCGATGTCTCCAATCCTCCTGCCGTAGTCACAGATCCTGATGTGTTGAATCAGTGGATAAGCGGAGAAAACAAAGCCCGGGGATTCAGTTCGATAACCGTACATATGCCGGAAGACCAGGATTATAAAGGCTATATGATCTCCGTAGGTGATACGGATCTGGTGAAGGGATCCTTTACCGAGTGCTGGCCGGAGGCGGAAGAAGGAAAGACCGTATACGTGATGACAACATGGTGTGATATCGGTTATCTCTTCCGGGCGGTAAACAGAGATGGTTCTTCAGAGTTGACGATTAAACATATTGATGCGGATCCGGAAGATTATCTGTACAGTGATCAGTGGCGTCACTGATCCGTACCAGTACAAACGATATCTGTTCCAAGTACTTAAAAACTGCATTGACTCAATCAACCAGTCAGTGCAGTTTTGTTTTAGATCTTTCTGGTATTGATCCTCAGTTGACAACGTTGATGGGATTACCGCTGCGATAAGCTTCAATATTCTGCCGGATAATACCGACAAGACGTTTACGGCTGTCAGCGGCTTTCCAGCCGATGTGCGGTGTCAGGATGACATTGGAAAGCGTGAACAGAGGGCTGTCTTCCGGCAGTGGTTCTGTTTCCTGCACATCCAGGGCTGCACCGGCAATCTCTCCGTCACGTAGTGCTTTATATAGTGCTTTTTCGTCGATCAAGGCACCTCTGGAAGTATTGATCAGACAGGCACTTTTCTTCATTTTTTTCAATGCGTCTGCGTCAATGATATGCCGGGTGGCGTCATTCAGCGGACAATGCAGGGAGATATAATCGCTTTCTGCCAGCAGTTCATCCAGTGATACATGCCGGATACCGTCCCGGTCTTCCTTCTTTGTCCGGGTATAGACCAGGATATTCATCCCCAGACTGAGCGCGGTACGGATCACCAGGGAACCGATATGACCTTCACCGATCACACCCAGTGTCTTCCCGTAGACTTCGTTGTGGGGGACACAAAGATAATCTGTGAAGTTTGACTTGTCACCCCGTTCCAGCATCGCTGACTGGATCTGCATGGAGCTTGATAACATCAGCAGGAACATAATTGCCATTTCCCGTACGCTTTCAGAGGAATAAGCAGGAACGTTACAGACGGTGATACCGTGTTCACGGGCAGCCTGGATATCCAGGTTGTTATATCCGGTACCGGCTTCCACAATCAGCTTCAGCTGTGGAGGAAATGAGGCAATCATCTCTCGTGTGACCGGATTCTCCTTGGTAACCAGGATATCCGCATCCTGAACGCGTTTCGCCAGTTTTGTTTCATCTGCGTCATCGTAAACAACAACTTCTTCTGATAGTTTTGAAAAATCCAGCAGTTGATCGTAGTTCATCTTCTTTCCGCACAGGACGACAGTTTTCATGGTTATTCTCCTTAAACTCTGTCTACATCATAACATCAGCCGGGATAATTCACTTGTGTAGAATTTATGTATTCTGACAGTAAATGTAAACTGATGTGTTACATTATGAACAGGAGAGTTTCTTGAAACTACTACAGAAAGATCTGAAAATAGTAACAGGCAAGGAAAGGAGAATCTTAACCTATGAATGCACTGGGAACGAAAATTGCCGGAAAAAGAAAAGAACTCGGGATGACACAGATTGAGTTTGCGGAAAAACTCATGGTGACCAGACAGACAGTCAGCCGCTGGGAAGCCGGTACAGTGATGCCGGATATTGAGAAAATCGCAGATATTGCTTCTCTGCTGGAGGTCAGCTGTGATTACCTGCTGAAGGATGAACAAACGGAAGATACAGTGCCTGTACGCGGAATCAGCCGTCTGATTCAGAATACTATGGGAAGACGTGTACGCCTGAATTTCTTTGATGACGAAGCCGACATCGATCTGTATGACACAGATTGTACAATACTGGATTTTGAAGGAAACTGGATGAAGGTTTCAGCTGAAACGAAGAAGGGACATGTAGAGAAACTGATTCCGTTGTCTTCTGTAATGTCTTTGGAAATTCTTGAGGAGAATGCGTAGATGGAGTATCTGGGATTTATATTTGGAATTTTCGGGTTAATGGCATATTTGCAAATCTCTCCGCTGAAACGCAGAATGGATAAACTGGAGGAAGAACTGACACGGACAAAGGGAACATCTTTCCACAAAGACCGTCAGTCTCTGATGAGTGTAATACGTTCCTATACCGGAGAAAAAGTGATTTTAACACTGAAAGAAGATTACATGGATGTGGATATCGTTAGTTACGGGAATACAAAACACGGGTCAAATACGATTCTGGATGCGGATGAAGACTGGATGCTTATACGAATTGAAACACCGAAAGGAAACAAGCAGAAACTGATCCGGATGGAATCGATCCAATCCGTAAGTCCGGAACAGAAATAGACACAAAGAGATTAAACTTCGCATGATCCACATATGCGCGGTGATATCAGTAAAGCCCGGATTAATTCCGGGCTGGTTTTAACTCTGCTGGCCTGGAATCACTGCATGACCAGCAGATTAAACTATTTGATTTCTGTGACGTATTTCCGGATATATACCATCTGCGTTGAAATACCGCCGTCCATTCGCAGCGCATTCACAGTATCCAGTGACCGGAGAAATTTCAGAATCTCCGTGTCATCAACTACCCCGAAAATCTCGATCAGCATATATTCGTGCTTCGCATTCTGGGCAAATATTGTGGCGGCACGTCCGAATGTCCGGTAATCAATGATCCCGTAATCCTCTCCGGTAATATCCTTTGCCTCTCCGTCAACGATATATGTATAGGACCCGGATATCCCGTTTTCCGCATCAAGCACATAACCGGACTTGTACGTCCAGTCTTCATCCCCGGTCCATACACCCTCCTGCCAGCCATGATACTTCAGCCACATGGTGTCCCCGGTAAAGTATGCTGTAGCAAATCCGCTGCCGTAAGCAGGGGTATTCTCCTCTCCGCGCCATTTCGTCCAGGTGTTCTTTCTCCGGACTGCTCCGACAGGTCTGCCGTATTCTTTTCCGCTTAACTGGAAAAACCCTCCGTTGATCCCGCCTGCATATGCATACCCTGCTGCGACCGTTTCTTCGTCCGCCAGTTCGCCTAACGGTTTTGGTTCCTCCGAATAGTCAACCTGAAGAAATGTATGCTCAGACGGTATGACCCGCAGTATATCATACTGGACTCCTTCCAATGATCCGGTTTCATGGAATACCTCCTGCACTGTCCCGTCAGTATATACGTTGATCGCGGTAGTGATATCCCTGCTGAGATGATCACTTTTTTCTTTTTCATCCCACGAATATGTAACAGGTTTACTCCGGGAATTTAAAACAAAAACAACTGCAGCAGTAATGAAAAGGATGACCACAGCCGGGAATAGTTTCCAATATTTCTTCAGATAATCTTTCACCTCTGAAATAATAATAGAAAACACGGTTTCATGTCGATCATATAAAATCTAGTGTATGGATTCTATACTACACAGAGAGGAAAGCATACTTCATTATCAGAACAATACTGCTCAACGCTTCTTGTTTGGTACTACTGTAAAACAAAATTCTCTTTTTCTTCTTTCAATGTTCAGTTACAGTTCACATAGTATCGGTATTATTCGGATATCAGGAGGACACATATATGATAAAAAGATTTGAACAGGTATTGTTATGTG
>JAFWFE010000028.1 GCA_017512555.1 Solobacterium sp.
ATCTGAAGATACCGTCATGCTGGTTATACCTCAGGAAATTCAGCGTATTGGCCTCATAGATCGGTTCATCCTTTGAAATACTCAGGAGGATATAGTCATAGTCCAGTCCTGCTTTCAGGTCGTAATTCCCGCCCAGAATCGAAAATGCATTCAAGTCGATATAGGCATACTCCGTACCGGTAAAGTTACCTGTTCCTACAACTTCCGGCGCCTTCAGGACAACCAGTGTATACGCATCTTCGGACAGTACGATTTTGTCAGTAAGCGTGTATGCGAGACGCAGATCATATTCTCCGGCCGGCAGATGGAAATTTACCTGACTGTTATAGGTCCCGCCATGATCATCATGACGATATGCGAACCAGACCACATCATCCTTGATTGCGACAATATACATTGTCACATCAATCATCTTTCTAAATTCAATGTTTAAAGTTCCGTCATCCAGATAACTGTCATACTGTATAGAATTAATCTTTAAGAAAGAGGTTGTTTCCGTTTCAGGAAGCGGCATCCAAAACGGATTATTTTCATCCAGTTCCAGTAATTCTTCCGGTTCTTCCCAGGGCTCTTCTGTCTCTTCAGGTTCCGTGACTGCCGGTTCCTCTGGTTCTTCCACAGCCGGGGTTTCCGTTTCTTCAGGTTCTGTCACTTCAGGAGTTTCAGTCTCTTCCGGCTCTTCGGTGACTGCAGGTTCTTCTGTTTCCTCCGGTTCTGTGACTTCCGGAGTTTCGGTTTCCTGCGGTTCTTCCGTAATATCCGGTTCTTCCGTAACAGGAGGTTCCTCTTCTTCCGGTTCTTCTTCCACAGCCGGAGTTTCCGGTTCTTCCTGCTCTTCTTCAGAGATAACGATGATATTCTCTTCGTCATCTTCTTCACTCAGGATGGTTTCTCCCTCTTCTTCCACGGTGGTTTCTGCCGTATATTCCGGAATCTCTTCCGGTTCTTCGGCAAGAACGATCGTTGAAATACCGGACAGTGATGTTTGTAACGCCAAAACCACAGCCAGGAATTGTTTCAAAAACTTGGTCATTATACATAGCCTCCTCATTGTTTTTGTATGATACCGGTTGCGTAAAATGAATGATCTGCGAGATAAATCTCTATTAAGAAAAGTATATCGTAAATTTGTGAATATCTGCAGTATGAACACAAGCTTTCTTACAAAAACATGTGTTTTGTATCATAACGAAAAGGCTGTCCGAAGACAGCCTTCATTCACTCCTACCTATGCATTCACCGGTTCTTACGGGTGTACCAGATAAGCACCGACCTGAGGATCGAAGTAATAATTCCTTCCGTTAAAGCTGTGGTTTCCGGTCTGCGGTTTGCCTTTGTTCAGAGAGATCACAAAGTCTTCGTCACCGTACATACCGCTGATTGCCTTGCCGGTCTCAGCGTTATAGAAACCGATCAGTTCGCCGTTGGTTTTGACCCTGATCTGTGCACGGACAGCAGGTCCGCCATAGAGAGTCAACATATTGGAAATACCATCCGCATACCACTTTCCACCAAACTTAAAGATATAGGTGTAGTAGTTCATCGGTATGCCCATACGGTTGGTATACCACAGTTTAGTTATACCGTTGACCGTTGCGCGGACAGCCTTGTCGGATACCACACTGCCGTCCGGGTTAACCAGGACATAGAGAGTTTTACCGCGGTTGTATCCAAGTTCACCGAAGTATGACACAGTCTTCTTGTCTTTGTCATTCAGAGTGTTCCAGTTACCGTCGATGGATACTGCTGTTACATGATTCTGTGTCTGGATTATGCTGTCATCCAGGACATAGTATTTCTTGCCGTTCTTGACCAGGGAGTAATATCCTTCACTGCCCACGCTGACAATTGACCCGTCTGTGTTATACAAGTAAGAATTTGTATAACCTCCTTCATCTATATCGTAGACAGCACCGGTCTTCGGCAGGCCTTTACTGTCAAGCACATAGCTGCTGTAGATATCATAATCGTAGTCATAGTAACCGAAGTTGATGGTTTCTCCTGCCGCAGGCTTGCCGGAAGTGGTGTAGATGATCTTTGTCAGGGAACCGTCTTTTGCCCAGACAGCGGTCAGAGCCACTCCTGTAGGACTGCCGTAGAGATAATCTCCGGACATATATATACTCATTGCCGGGGTTGCCTGTACGCCAACTGAATCGTAGTAATACCACTTCTTGCCGGACTTGATCAGACGGTCGGTCTGTTTACGTCCGGTTTCGTCGAAGTAATAATACTGTCCGTCGATCTTCTTGCGTCCTTTGGCCAGCTGGCTGTTTTTCCCGATGTAGTACATCTTGTTGGCATCTGTCCAGCCGGTCTTGCGTGTGTAACTGCCGTCCGGACCGAACATGTACGATTTCTTGGAGATAGTCATTTCGGTATTCCGGGTCAGGATACCGTCCTTACTGAAGTATAATTTGCCGGTTGCGGATGAAGCATTCACCGCAAATGTCTCGTATCCGTGGCTTTCAGGTACGGCAATATCCTCTACACCAAACGCGGGAGCCATCCCTCTGAACACCGGTTTGGGAACGGTCTTCCATCCCCCGGTAACCGCAGCACACGTCTTGGGATCGAAGTAGATCAGCACATCATCATACTCTCCGAGGTATTCTTCTTTCGCAAGATCCGAAATAATGACTTTCTCAAAATAGACCCAGCCTGTAACAGCTTCACAATCTTCGTTAAAGAGATAAAGTTTATTGTTGATCTTCCACAGTGTGGGATATGGAGCTATATTCCAGCAATCGAGTACGCTGAGATAATGTCCGCCGCGAAGTGCAACATACATCTTCTTCCCACTCGGCTTTGTAAGCAGACCTGTCTTGATTGACCCGTCTTTGTTGACGTAGAGCATATCACCGCCGGTGAGCCAGCCTTCCTTCAACGGTTTATAGATCGTATAGAAGTCAAAGCCGTTATAGATTCCCGATGTACCGGTGATCTTCTGTGTCATGTAAGGTTTTCCCTTGATTACAGGAACATCTTCACAGGATGCTTCACCATCTTCTTCGAAATACAGTGTATATGTCGTTCCGTTGATCTGCGCATTTCCGAAGGCGTTTCTCTTCAGGACACCGTTCTTGTCTGCCAGACCGAACGCTTCAACTTCATGGCTGTCATTCCAGCTGATCGGTACAAGTCCGTCTTTGAGGACACTGTAGTCCTCCGGATTGATTGCGTAGAGCTTTCCTTTGACTTCCGTGGTCAAGAAGTTGTATCCGCTGGTCGGATAAGTATTCCAGTATACACTGCCGTCTTTGAGTGTGATGTATGATTTCTTCTCTCCGCCCTGTTTCGTTGATGCGGAGATCACTGTGTTGACAGCTGCCTTTCCGTTCTTATCCAGTGCAAGTATCGGCTGATCAAATTCATCAAACAACAGGATATTCTTCAGTTTTGTTTTCTCTGTATCGTAGTAGTAATAGCCTGAGGACGGCTTCTTGGCATCAACCGGCCGACAGTATACTTCCATCTTTGAACCGCTGCCTGAATACACAAACAAGCCTGAATCTGAAGCCGCAACTCCTTCCGGATCATAGATTCCGTTATCATCAAAGTAATAACTCTTGCCGCCCACGGAGATCCATTCTTCCATTGCCGGAGACCCATCTGCTTTCGCGTACATCCATGCGATTTCATGAATCAGAGGGTTATATGCCTGAACCAGTTTATTCTTAACGATAGATCCGTCCGGACCGAGAATAAAACTTCTTCCGTAGGTGCTTGACCACATGTACTTCACATTCTTTATTCCGTATTGTGCTTTAAGTTGCGGACCAGGCAGATACACATTTGCCTCAATAGTATCAGCTCCATACCCAACGGAAATCGTTTCTCCCTGGTATTCCTTGCCGTTTACCCAGAATGCGCCTGTCGCAACCTGACCGTTATTGTTGGGATCACAGTAAACCTTCATCGTCCCGGTCTTTTCTGTAGCCAGTACAACATGGCTGGAGTCATACTTCAGATATACCCATCCGGTTTGTCTGGCACCTTTTTTATAACCACCGTTGAAGACATAAAAGTTACCATCAATCTTATGGAAATCATCTTGATAGGAAGCACCGTTATTATCCAGACTATAACCATAATCATCCAATGCTTTACCTTCAGAATTGACCCAGGTTACACCTTTACCGCTGCGTACAGGTACCCAGTTCTTTTTCACCATCAGATAAGAAGATGGATCAAAGTAGTGCATTTCATCCGGTTCACCACTATAATCTGTATCTACACCCTGCCATCCGGTGCCGAGACTTCCGTCCTTCTGTACAAAGATGTATTCCGGTTCAAGAGATGTTCCGAAATAGACTGTATTCCAGTTATTGACATTGCCGTTAGGTATTTGCAATAGACTGTCAAAGTAATAGGCTTTCTTACCGATCTTATGAATACCTTCTTCTACGGGATGTTTCGTGGAAGGATCAAGATAGATGATCGTTTCTCCGTCAACCTTTTTCAGCGCATCATCCCCAAGAACGTAATTGTCAGATTCTATACGGACAAAGCCGGTAACTTGTTTGCCGGAGATATACAGACTGGAATCCTTGGTGATTTCCACAACCGTGGAATAGATGTGGAGATGGTCAAATCCATCTACGGTTACCTTACAGCTGGCGGTTTTCCCCTGTGCTGTAGCAGTTACGGTATATACACCGCCCTCTGTAGCCATCAGTTTGATACTGGCACTGTTATACCGAATCATGCCGGAATAAAGCGCATAGCCTTCACCGATATGAGGATTCTCATAATATGCGGGATTCGTGTCTGTTCCGTAGCCTTCGTAGATCTTCAGGCCATCGCCGCCATACACTCTGTATGTGACAGGAATTTCCGCATCATCCGGCAATCCTGTCGTATTAAGCTGCAGTTCGTATATCGGGTAGTGCTCGTAGCCGTTTAGCGCATAATAAATATCTGTCAATGAGAGACTGTCCGTGATCTTTGTACGATCAAACGCAAAACTCTTCGGTGTGACAGGTTCTACCTTCACATACACGAATGTCTGTAAGGTAGGATCTGCCTTACTGGTGACAGTGATCTGTGTTTCACCTTTTCCGGTCGCCTTGACGTTGCCTACCGCATCTACCGTCACAACTTTTGTGTTTCCGGATTTATATGTCAGGCGGGTATCATCGACCTCTTCGAACGGGTCACCAGAATCCATTTCACTGGTGATCTGTGCTGTTTCTCCGATATACGTCATGACGAACGGTTTAGCAGAACTGCCGTAGCCTGTTCCGTTCTTAAAGATATGAGATTGCATAGCCACCGGAGCAATTGTCTTGGGAATAGACACATTGGTTGTGCCGCCGGTGAGAACGATCACATCCGATAAATATACACCTTCATACCAGAAGTGATACCAGTCAGAAGGAAGTTCCGTATAAGTATATTCACCTTTTACGGCACCGTTGACCAGTTCGCTTTTTGTGCGTGTAATATCAGAAAAGTTTTCACTGTTGAAAACCAGTTTGTCGATATAGGTCATATCCGGCAGTTTTACTTTTAATTCACCGGTCCAGCTGCCGTCATCGAGCTTAGATACAGTAATATCAGGCGCAGGCAGAATGCGTAATTTTCTGCTGAATGCCGGGGATACACTCAGTGTCGGTTTCGCAAATAAAGCGTTATTTGTTGCGACACGCAGTGTATACTCTCCTTCCGGAAGACCGGGAGTGATATCTCCAAACGTGAACGGGGTATTTGTCGGCGGCATCTCATACTTGGTCAGATAGTATCTGGTTGTCTTATTCTCGGCAATCAGATAGACATTAGTCGGTGCTGAAGATTTCCACAACGCTGTAACCTTGATCGTATCGGGAAGCGTTTTACTGACATTGACAATATCCAGAAGAGTATCATCCTCATCCAGATCATGCGCACCGATGGGTTCAGACATCAGTTCCGTATCTTCGAGTTCCGTGATTTCCTCAACTTCAACGACTTCTTCAGGTTCCTCAGGCTCAGTGATTTCTTCCGGTTCTTCCACAACCGGTGTTTCCGGTTCTTCCGGTTCGGTCACTTCAAGAACATCGGTCTCCTCCGGATCTTCGGTAACCACAGGTTCTTCCGTCTCCTCCGGTTCTGTGATTTCCGGGGTTTCTGTTTCCTGCGGTTCTTCCGTAACTTCCGGTTCTTCGGTTACCGGAGATTCTTCTTCCCCTTCTTCCACAGTCGGAGCTTCGGGTTCTTCCTCCTCTTCCTGCTCGATCACGATGACGTTCTCTTCGTCACCTTCTTCACTCAGGATAGCTTCTTCCTCTTCGTCAGCGATTGTCTCTGCTGTATATTCCGGGGTTTCTTCCGGTTCTTCGGCATGAACGATCGTTGAAATACCGGACAGTGATGTCTGGAATGCCAGAGCCACAGCCAGGATTTGCTTCAAAAGCTTACTCATTATACACAGCCTCCTCATTGTTTTCGTATGATTCCTGTTGTTTAAAATGAATGATCCAATAATTCTCTAATAAGAAAAGTATATCGTAATTATTGCGAGAAATGCAGTACAGGCGCCTGTATTCGTACAAAAAAAGAGGTTTTGTATCAGGTACTGCGCCTAAAGAAAAAGCCCGGGGATTCCGGGCAATAGGTGTTGTTTAACCGATAACTTCGATTTCTTTCGGGAAACTGTTCAGTACTTCACAGCCGTCTTCCGTGACGATGACCAGGTCTTCGATCCGTACACCGGCAATCGCTCTGTGGTAGATTCCCGGTTCGATGGAGAAGATATTTCCAGCTTCGGTGAGATTGGGATTAGCCTGTGAGACATCTCCGTATTCGTGTACTTCCAGACCGATAAAGTGACCTAAACGATGGGTAAAGTCCGGTCCGTAGCCACCTTCGGTAATGATATCTCTGGCAGCGCTGTCCACATCTTTCAGGGATACACCTGCCTTTAACATCGCTTCGGCAGCTTCGTTGGCATCCTTGACCAGGTTGTAGATTCTTTCTGCCTCAGGTTCCGGATACTTCTTGTAGAAGAATGTACGGGTCATATCCGAGTTATAATCTTCAAAGACACAGCCGACATCAAAGAGTACGGTATCGCCTTCCTTGATCACGGTATCGTCCGGCATATGATGCGGGTCAGCGGAGTTTTCACCGAATGCGACGATGGCAAAAGCCTGTCTTTCGGCGCCCAGAGCCTTGTATATACCAGGCATATGGGAAGCGACTTCTCTCTCTGTTACACCTTCGTGAATCAGTTCCTTGAACTTGGCCATAGCCAGATCATTGATCCGGGAAGATCTGCGCATCTTTTCTTTTTCTTCTTCATCCTTGATGGCTCTGGTACGGTCTACCGCAAGAGATCCATTCGCAAATCCCTTCACGATATTGCCTTCCATCAGTTCCAGCAGGAAGTGGGCAGCCATATTCTTGTCTACACCGAGAACTTCATCATGTAATACCTTGTCCGCAAAGATCGGTACCAGGGGATCTCCGTCCTTGTAGTACTGTACAGGTACACCGAGATCTTCTTCAAAGCGATTCAGTTCATTTACGATCAGTACCGGTTTTACACCGCTGCCGACCAGGAAGCCTAGAAAACGCTCACCAGAGAACAGTTTCTTTCCGACAAGGTAGTAAACTGCCATGACATCAGTGATGATCGTCTGTTTCAGACCGATCCTTTCCAGGTTTTCATTGACTCTTTCCAGTCTTTTCTGATTTAACATATTTCCTCTTTTCTAAACGGATGCCTGTGCATAATCATCAAAGCCGATGATCATTCCTCCGCGCTCCGCATAATAACTGCATAAACCGCCATTCGGGTTGATCGTAACCACTGCCTGCGGGAACTGTTCCAGAATCAGGGATTTCATCCGTTCCGCGCCTTCGGTATTCAGGGTGTGGGAGATTGCCACTCTGCCCCCGCGATAACCCATCTTGACCATTTCCGCGACACCGGCGCTGATGGCTTTCTTGGCACCTTTGGCAATCGCTGCCTGGTGGATGGTACCTTTATCACTGGCTCTTCCGACAAAACGTATTCCAAGAAGACCCGCAATCTTGGCTACCGCAGGACTTAAACGTCCGTTCTTGGCCAGATTACTCAGGGATTCCAGATAGAAGATCAGGTGGGTATGTCTTTGGTAATCCTGGACTTGTTCCCTGATTTCTTCAAAGCTTAATCCCTGTTCCATCAAATCTCTGAGTTTTTCGATGATCATCACCATTTCACCGCCGGTAGAAAGAGAATCCACCACGTAGATCTTGACGCCTTCGTGCTTCTTCATATACTCTTCCGCAGCCATCTGCGCACTGGCATAACTGCCGGATAATGCGCTGCTTATGGTGATGGCGAAGATCACATCAGCACCTTCAAAAGCATCCAGCCATTCCTGCGCATTCGGACAGGAAGTACTGTTTACCTTACTGGTTTCAATATGATTAACCATCTTTTCCAGATCCAGTCCGGCCTGGTCTATATATTCTTCCCCGTCCACAAGGATCTTCAGAGGTGTAGTCAGATATTTGATTGAACCTGGTATTTCGTATATATTCGATGATGAGTCTGATACTATTCTATAAGTTGTCACCGTAACCACTTCCTTTATCTAAATCTATTATAGCGATAATTAAACAACGCGCAAAACAAACATCTCCGGGAATATTCCTTTCATGAAATTTATTGGTTCATTCAGGGATGATCTTGTTTTCTACGGGTTCTCTTTGGCTTATTTCTTCCTGGTTAACCGCTCATCTTAAATGTTGTATTTACCCGGACATAAAAATGCATTATAGTTGTGTTTGACTGTCAAAGGATCTCACAAATCCTGCAATACATATTTATTTCCGGATACGGAGGTCATAAGATGAGTGAAAGAAAACTAAATACAAGTGTAGATCTGACAGGTGATAATCTCCTGTCCAATATAATCCGTTTTGCGTTACCGGTCATGTTGTCATCGTTTCTGGAGATGTTGTTCAACGCGGCAGATACGATCATCGTCGGCAAGTTTGCCGGAAGTGACTGTCTGGCTGCCGTAGGCAGTACGGGATCTCTGTTCTTTCTGCTGGTATCGCTGTTTAACGGCCTTTCGGTCGGCGCCAACGTACTGATTGCGCGTTATGTCGGTATGAGGGATGATGAGAAACTTAGTACAGCTGTACATACGTCTTACTATATGGCAATTGTGTCAGGTCTTTTGATGTCTATACTAGGTATTGTTCTGGCCAGGCCGATGCTGCAGCTGATGGGTACTCCGGATAGTATTCTTCCTCTCAGTACCAGATATATGGTGATCTGCATTGCGGGATGTATTGTCATGGTTATCTACAATTTCGGCAGCGCGATCCTGCGTTCCAAGGGTGATACCAAGCGTCCTTTGAAATACCTGACCATTGCGGGTATTCTGAATGTCGTTCTGAATATGATCTTTGTCATTGTCTTCCATCTGAATGTTGTCGGTGTTGCGCTGGCGACAGTGATTTCCAGAGCTCTTTCGGCATGGCTTGTCACAAATACATTGATGCATGAAAATGACGCTACACATCTGGATCTGCGTAAATTACGCATGGATAAGCAGATGGTCCTGGAAATGATGCGGATCGGTATTCCTGCAGGTTTTCAGGGAATGATGTTTGCCTTGTCCAATGTTGTCATGCAGTCCAGTATCAATAGTTTTAATTCTGCGGATGTCATTGCTGGTAATAGTGCAGGCGCGAATATTGAGAACTTTGTCTATATCGGTATGGGTGCTTTTACACAAGCTGTTGTCACATTCACCAGTGCCAATATCGGTGCTGAGAAGTATGACCGTGTGAAGAAGATCCTGATCATGTGTCTTGAACTTGGTGTATTCATGTGTCTGGCAACCGCATTGATCGTGACTACGTTTGGTCCATTCTTCCTGAATTTCTATACGGATTCTCCTACGGTACTGCAGTACGGGCAGATCCGTCTGAGGTCTGTAGCGATCTGGCTGTTCCTGAATGCGATTCTGGATATCGTGGTTGGATCCTTGAGGGGAATGGGTTCATCCACACTTCCGACGCTGTTGATGTTGTTTGGTATCACAGGTATCCGTGTCGGCTGGCTGATCTTCGTATTCCCGCATATGCGCTCATTGGAAATGGTATTGATTGTCTTCCCGCTGAGCTGGTTCTTTACTTCAATCATGGAGATCATTCTCTGGTTCCGGGAATATAACACCAGATTTAAAAACGCATAGACACCTCTGTATCCATGCGTTTAGCAAGTTTAATAGATTCTGAGAATGCTGTAGATGTACAGCATTTTTAGTTCTTTGTTGTCTGACTAAATAGATACCGCGCCGGTAAGCAGGGATACCGCCAGCATCACCAGGGTCAGTGCCCACGCCCAGGGTATCGTGCATTTCTGGTGATCTCCGAGATCAATTCCCGCAAGACCTAAGAGAAGGAAGGTGGCCGGGGTAAGCGGAGATACCGGGAAACCGGTGGACATCTGTCCGAGAATTGCGGCACGGCCTAAATCGGCAGCCTGGATACCAAATCCGGCAGCGGTCTGTCCAAGTACCGGGAGAACGCCGTAGTAGAAGGAATCCGGATCAAACAACAGTGACGCAGGCATGGAGATCACACCGATAATTACCGGGAATAAGCGGCCAAGAGACGCGGGAATCAGACTGGTGAGGAACGATGCCATTTCCGTAATCATCCCAGTGCCCTTCATGATACCGGTGAAACATCCTGCCGCAAATAATACGGAACACATCATCATTGCGCTTTTGGCGTGGGCATCTACCCTGGCTTTGGTTTCTTCCACATTCGGATAGTTGATCACGGTCGCAAGCACGTAGAATACCATGAAGATGACAGCCGGCGCAAAACCACTGAACAACAGACAAGTGATTGCCGCAAGAATCAGTACGATATTGATCCAGAAGAGATTCGGACGTAACAATGCCTGTGCTTCTTCGGAGAGTTCTTCTTCCCTGATTTCCGTTACCGGTCCGCCTTCACCGCCGATTCTCTTTTTCTCTGCCCTGCCCAGCAGGAACGCAAAGAACAGGACACATAGTAAACCGGCGATCACAGACGGCAGTACTGGCATGAAGAACTCGGTTGGATTCAGTTCAAATGCAGTGGCAGCACGGATCGTAGGGCCTCCCCAGGGCATGATATTCATGACACCGGCAGCCATGGCCACACAGGTCGCAAGCGTCGTTCTGCGCATTCCCAGAGCGTCATAGAGATGTACCAGGGGCGGCACACAGATCAGGAAGGTTACTGCTCCGGAGCCATCCAGATGCACGATCATTGCCAGGATTGACGTACCGATACAGATTTTCACCGGATCGCTGCCCATCCGGCTGGTGATTCCGCGGATGATCGGTCGGAATGTACCGGCATCGGTCAGAATACCAAAGAACAAGATGGAGAACAGGAACATGACACCTGTAGCAGCTACCGACCCGATACCGCTGGCACCGGTGATATATCCGCCTAATCTCTTAAAATTCACCCAGAAATTGACCACACCCGGAGCATTTTCCGGATCTGTGACGATAAATGCGCTGGCTATTGTCCCGGTCAATACGGGGATGATAATCAGTGCTACCGTCGGAGATAGTTTCTTTGTCATAATCAGAGTGATCATGGCGATGACGGTGATAAAGCCTAGTACGGCAAGAGCATTTGTCATATCCTGCCCTCCTTTAGTTCGTTCTCAATTTATATGTATGATATCACACTTGGGGATACATACCTACACAAGATAAAAAGCCTCGGAATAGAGGCTTGTATTTGTTTATTCGTATATATTCCGGTTCTCTGATCTGACTTTATACAGCAGGAACAGAAGAAGTACATCCATGCCAAGAGATACCAGTGAACTCAGGCTGAATCCTCCCATCAGTCCGATTGCGGAGCCGAAAAGACTCACACTCGTCAGAATGATCAGGAATGTCCCTTTACTCCTGCCGTCTGCCACTTTCCGGATCATACTGCTGATCCAGAGGTAAACCAGGAACTCCAGACCTACGGATATTTCCAGGATAAGACGAGGATCATAGCCGGCAAAGGTGATTCCCGGAGTACTCGCTTCCAGATAAGCTACAGTATCTTTGACAGACATCATCGTCGGGATTGCTGTGACTACGGTCAGAACTCCGATTACGATATAGATCCAGCTGATGGTTTTTAATAACTTTCTTGCGGACATAGTTCAAATCCTCTTAGGTATTTTATCAAACATTTATCAGAATGATAAAGAGGAATAAAGAAAGACCGGTGAGTTTATGATCTTACCGGTCTTTGAGTGTGATTACTTTGTATAGTTCCGTCTCTGGAAGATAACCAGGCCGCCCAAAGCGAGGAAGCTCAGGAGTGCCAGCATCGCCCACAGACCCATATTTGCGTTATCACCGGTATTCGGGATAACCGGAGGTCTCGGAGGTGTAGGAGGATCGATCGGAGGTGTAGGAGGATTCTCTGACTTGTGACTATTTGTGATCACAAAGCCCTTGGATGCGGATCCGGTGATCTTGGTTGTATAACCCTTGATAGAATCTTCCTTAATGGTATACTTGATCTCTTTACCGTTTTTGAGTGCAGGGAGATCTGTAAATGTGGTCTTCCAGCCGTCAGCCTTGGTAATTTCTCTGGTTTCAACTTCTTCGCCGTCTGCCAGCAGATGTACCGTGATCTTGGTCGGACGGATCTTATCCTTGTTGTTGGAATCGTCCCACTTCTTGGTTACCTTGATCTCGATGAGCTTCGGTGTATGTGTGTTGGTGACAGTGAATCCGTCTTCAGCAGATCCGGTCACTTCAAACGCATAGGTCGTCGCTGTATCTTTTCCGGTAATGACATCGGTCTTGGTTTCCTTGACCGTATACTCGATCGGTTCTCCGTTCTTGTTCTTCGGCAGATCGGTCCAGGTGCCCTTCCAGGAATTACTCTCATCCAGAGTCAGCGGTTCTGTATTCGGAGCCACAGAACTTCCTGCGTACAATGTCACTTCGACAGAATCCGGACGCAGTCCATCGGAGTTCTCATCATCTACCCATTTCTTTTCAACAGTGATTTCAATGGTTTCCGGTGTGTACTTGTTGGTAATCTCTCCGCCGTCTTCTGCCGGACTTCCTTCTACTTCATAGCCTTCCGGCACATTTTCTTCACTGACGGTGTACTCAATCTCTTCACCATCTTCGGAGTACTTCGGCAGACCTGTCCACTTGTAGGTCCACTTATTTCCGCTCTTCGTGATCGTCGGTTCAGGTACTTCGAAGTCATCCGGTGCACCGTTCAGCGTCAGTTCCAGACTTGTAGGACGTATGCCATCCTGGTCATCACCGTCATCCCAGACTTTGGTTACCGTGACCGTTGTCTTCTCCGTATTCGTGTTCGTGATGACATATCCGTCTTCCGGTCCGCCTTCGATCGTTACTTTATACTTGGTCTTATCGACGCCGGATACTCCTGCTTCAACTACGGTATACACGATTGGAGTGCCGTTCTTGTTTACCGGCAGGTCTTCGAATGTGTCTTTCCATTCGTTGCCTTCGTTCAGTTTGACTGTCTTGTCTGTTGCCTTACCGTCCGCGTACAGCGTTACAGTGACTTCATCTCCGGCAGGACCTACCCAGACCTTCTCGACAGGGATATCGATGGTTTCCGGTGTGTACTTGTTGGTGATTTCGCCGCCGTTTTCTGCCGGACTTCCTTCTACTTCATAGCCTTCCGGCACATTTTCTTCACTGACGGTGTACTCAATCTCTTCACCATCTTCGGAATACTTCGGCAGACCTGTCCATTTGTAGGTCCATCTGTTTCCGTTCTTCGTGATCGTCGGATCAGGTACTTCGAAGTCATCCGGTGCACCGTTCAGCGTCAGTTGCAGACTTGTAGGACGTATGCCATCCTGGTCATCACCGTCATCCCAGACTTTGGTTACCGTGACTGTTGTCTTCTCAGTGTTCGTGTTGGTGATCGTAAAGCCTTCTTCTACGCTTCCGCTGATTGTTGTCGTGTACTTGCTTGAATCGACACCGGATACTCCAGCTTCAACTACGGAATATACAATCTCTTCACCGTCTTTATAGACAGGCAGGTCTTCAAATGTGTCTTCCCATTCGTTGCCTTCGTTCAGTTTGACTGTCTTGCTGATTGCATTGCCATCCGCATACAACGTTACTGTGACTTCGTCTCCCGCAGGACCTACCCAGACCTTCTTGACAGGGATCTCTGTTGTCTCAGGTTCATGCGTATTGGTAATCGTTCCACCGTTTTCTGCAGGACTTCCGTCTACTTCATAGCCTTCCGGTACCGTGTCTTCACTGACGGTGTATTCGATTTCTTCCCCATCAGCGTCCTTCTTCGGCAAGCCTTTCCATGTATATGTCCATTCGTCGCCATCCTTGGTGATCTCAGGGTCAGGAACTTCGAAGTCATCCGGAGCACCGTTGAGGGTCAGTGTCAGTTCATCAGGACGTAAGCCATCCTGGTCATCTGCGTCATCCCAGACCTTCGTTACTGTGATATCCGCGACTTCATAGTCATTTGTATAAGTAACTTTGTACAGCGTGTTGGTATCTTCAATCGTACCTGTCGAAGTGACATCACCGCTGAACGTTGAGTCTTCTCCGTCACCTTCTTCAATCGTGAGTACAGAACTTACGAATGTATATCCGGCAGGGAGGTCACCTTCCGTGATTGTATATGTCGTATCAGATGGGAGGTTGTTGACACGAATGCTGTAACCGTCTTTGACATTGAGTACGATATCCTCACCGGATACACCATAGTACCAGCCATCGTTCGCTCCGCTCGGTGTAGCACCGGATACTGCCGCATCATTGATCTTATTGTTATCTTTGTCACGTACAGAGACCCATACCCACCAGTCAGAATTGTGTTCAGGGTCATCTTCCGGTTCAGCATCCGGAGCAAGTGAGTTCACAACATTCAGCGTGAACGGGAAGATATCATCTGGATCAGGTGTTCCGCTTGTTTTGGTAACCTTCTTTGTCAGCAGCAAGCTTGAACGACGATAGTTGGTTGCGGTAAGAGCTACTGCTCCGTCATCTACGTAATAAGTGTTGTCGTTGAACTCATATGTAACTGCGCCGTCCGGTGCAGGATGTTTTTCATCAACCATGATGAGCATGGTCTTGTCACCGTTGATCAGCATCGGGTGTACAACCGGAACATCCAGTTCCCAGTGATAGGTAAGATCCTGCGGTTCCATGAACGTGAAGTCATGTCCTTCAGCACCTTCCAGAGGCTGCCCATCCTCACCCATAATACCTACGGAAATAAATACTGAATTCTGCCAGTTATTGTTATTTGACAATACAACGGTATAACAAGGATCATCATCACGTGTTACTGTAAGAGTAACAGGCTGTTTACCCTGACTGTCCAGTTCATTCTCCCATACCTTGGAAACTGCTAACTGCTCAACAGCAGTGGTTTCAACAGGATCAGGGTTCGTATATTCTACCGGATTTTCTCTTTCATCTTCAGGTGTACGTGTATCATCATAAGTAAGTGTAGCAGTGGTATTTGTCTTTAAATTACCATCACTGTCGATATACTTTTTGATTTCAGAGTCGAGATCAGTGTAGGAACTCGGATCATTCTTGATATCTGCGACAATATCCAGAGTTGTCTGGCTCGGGTATACATCAAAGGTTACGGAGTAGGTAACACCATCAAGCAGTGTGTTTACAGAGGAAAGATCCCAGTCAACCGAAGGATCATTGAATTGTGCTGCCGGCGGATTGTAGTTGTAAAGCGCATTGGCACTTTCCCATTTATACTTGAACTTACCGCCGGATAATGTACAGCCGTTAACTGTTACGCTGTTGCTTCCCCATGTTACCGTGCAGGAATCACCGCTCTTGGATACGCTGTAAGTATCAGTTTCACCTTGAGAGTTTATACGCTGGAACTGGTTATTTACTACCGGAATTTCCAGCCAGTATTCATAAGAACTATCATCCACTTTCAGCAGGTTAGCAATTTCATCTGTGGATGTTTTTACTGCACTGGTCGTACCATCGGATATCGCTGCGGAAGAAACACCCAGAGCCTGTACGATCGTCTGGAAAATATCTTCAATCGCGGCAGTCAGTTCTGTTGTATCTGCAGCGTTGAAGTAGTTATCCGTCGCCTCAGTTTCACCAAAGTCATAAGTGTTATATTGGTTCGTAGGGACAGTCATGATATTATACGGACCCATTTCTCTATGTGACCCGTTATTCGCATAATAGATCAGATCATCCAGAAGGTCATGTTCATTACCGTAAGCATAGATACCAAAGAGAGTGGTATCCGTACGGTTTTCAATCGCTGCTGCATTATCTGTAGCCGCATTATAGTATCCGCGGTAATTCGTCCAGTTCTGGTTGGTCGGATTGTCACCGTCTCCTCCGCCCGTTCCGCTCTTTGTACATACACCGTCAGTGAACAGGACAACGAATGTAGGATCAGAGTCTGTGCTTGGATCGTTCAGAAGATTCTGTGCCAAGATCAGACCATGTTCCCAGTTCGTACCGAAATTATTGCCATATCTGAACTGACCGGTTGGATCAGTAGTACCGTCCACACCGTCATCAAAGAAACGGTTAAGTCCGCTGTTGTTTCCTGTAAGGTTGGAAGTCCACCCGGAACGCAGGTTCGCGTTCGGCCCAAAGGTCACCAGTGCAGCCTGGATGTTGCTTGGATCATCCGAATTCTGATAACCGCTCAGATTTTCAATAAAGTCATGGACGACATCTTCTGCGTTATCGGCACGGCTGCGGTTCGTTCCTGAGACATTCGTCGTCATACTCTGCGATACGTCGTAGATAATCAGGACGTTTACATTCGCTGCTGTATGAACTTCTGTATCCGCATCACCGGTAACACTCAGTTCCAGTTTGTAGGTACCATCTTCATTATCTGTAGCAGTCTTACTATGCGCGGGAACATCTCCTGCCGCATTGAATGACGAGCCTATGATCGTAAAGGCTTTGGTAAGACCTGCCTTCATTCCATGGAGATTTACTCTGCCGCTGGCATTGCCAATCGTGGAAGGATCTCTGTTCACAGGCTTTTCAGGAGTATGTGTATTTACAACCGTGAATCCTTCACCGGCACTACCTTTTACCTTATAAGTATACGTATGTTCTGTATCTTCACCGGTAATGACATCAGTCAGTGTTTCCTTAACCGTATAATTGATTTCTGTGTCTTCGGCATATTTGGGGAGATCTGTCCAGCCGCCTGACCATGAATTGTTTTCACTCAGAGTAAGAGGTTCAGCGGTTTCCTGATCATCTGCGTAAAGTTTGACTTCTACGGATTCCGGACGATAACCATTAAAATCATCTTCGTCTTCCCAGACTGCCTTTACACTGATGGAGATGTTTTCCTGTGGTTTTTCGAGGACAGCTTCTTCTTCCTCTTCTTCCGCAGCTTCTTCAGGATCAGCTTCTTCCGCAGGTGCAGGAGTTACTTCCTCAGGATTTTCTTCCGGTACAACTTCTTCCGGATTTTTCGGAGTTACTTCCGGCTGTTCTTCTTCGGAAGGTTCTTCCGTCACTTCTTCCTGGTTTCCTTCTGCAGGAACGACTTCCTCAGGATTTTCTTCTTCAGGAACAACTTCTTCTTGTGGTTCTTCCGGAGCTTCTTCAACAATCACGTTTTCTTCAGGTTCTTCTTCCTCTGTGACTGTTTCTTCGGATATCGTTGTTTCTTCTTCCACTACCTCAAGGGTGGTTTCGGGTTGTTCTGGTTCTGGTTCACTCCCCTCAGCGAATACCGGCGTAAATGTCGGCACTGACATCAACGTGACCAGAATGATGGATAAGATACGTTTAGTCATATATTTTCTCCCCTCTAAATATCCCGGTTATCAGGTATATAACTACACAAAAAATGCCGTGCGCTTATAAAGGCACACATTAAAATTAACACAGTAATACTAGAGAGTCTATCGTATTTTATCAAATTTTATACATATACATTTAATAGTGTGCTAAATGTTACATATACACTATTTCTGTAACAAAAAAAACCGCATTTCTGCGGTCATTTATTATCTCTGGAGCGCGTGATGAGAATCGAACTCACGTATGCAGCTTGGAAGGCTGCCGTTCTACCATTGAACTACACGCGCAGTGGTGTCTCGGAAGCGACTCGAACGCTCGACCCACTGATTAAAAGTCAGTTGCTCTGCCACCTGA
>JAFWFE010000029.1 GCA_017512555.1 Solobacterium sp.
ACATAGGCGTGTAAAGCCTTCAGGGATAACCTCGCCTGTCTGTGTTCCGGATCATAGTCGATGATCTTAACACGTACGATATCCCCTTCCTTGACATACCTGGTAATGTTTCTTACATAACCGTCACTGATCTCGGAGATATGGATCAGACCGGTAACATTGTCCTGTAATGCCACAAAGGCACCGTATGGCTGTATACCGGTGACTTTTCCTTCTACGATTTGTCCGATCTCATAGTTCATCTTAAGTTCTCAACTTCTCGACAAGTATATCACAGGCCGTAAATAATGTGCTATACTTTCGGGGAGGTAAATTATGCTGAGAACGATGTATCCATTCTGGTCTGCCTTGACAGCCGCTGTTATAGCTCAATTCCTGAAACCGTTTTTCTATTATATGCGTAAGAGGAAATTCCGCTGGCGCTATATGTTCAGCACCGGTGGTTTCCCCAGTTCGCACAGTGCGCTGGTCGCAGCCCTGGCAATGTCTGTCGGTCTGCAGGAACATTTCAGTTCTACATTGTTTGCGGTATCCCTGGCACTGGCGGTAATCGTAATCTACGACGCTGCCAATGTACGTTTCTATTCCGGGCTGAATATCCGGATCACCAGGCAGCTGGTTAAGGACGTGGAAGAGGAACTGAATACGGTATTTGACAACCCGATATATGATGCTAAAATCAAAGATGTTCTCGGACATACATGGACAGAAGTGATCGGAGGCGTATTGCTGGGACTGGCAATCGCCCTGCTGTTTCACTTCGGCTCTTAGAAAAGAGGTTATATGACAGAAGAAGTTAAAGAACCAATGACAACCGATCCTGCTGATGTACTGGAACGGATTGAAAAGACAATAAACAAGATCAGACCATATATTCAGGCAGACGGCGGTGACGTACAGCTGGTAGATTACCAGGATGGTGTTGTCACGGTACGTATGCTGGGTGCCTGCGCAGGATGTATGTCTCTGGATGTAACCCTGACCGAAGGAATCCAGGCGATCCTGATGGACGAAGTTCCGGAGGTTACAGCCGTAAAGATGGATGAATCCGTAAGTTTCTCCGACGCCGGTTATCCATCCGGATTCATGTACTACTGAGATGCGTAAGCATCTTTTTTGTTTTATCCGATATTTCAGATTTTTTCCGGAAATCATCCGGAATTTTTCTTTATTCTCTGTATTTTCAGAATTTATTTGTGTAAATCTGTGATTTTTTATTGACATTCCTCAATTATCATCATTTTATAGTTATATAACGGAGGAATGTTTATGGAATATCCTTTTGAACAGTTCGGATCCATGGTCTTCGGCGAACGGGAGATGAAAGATCGTCTTCCCAGCCCAGTATATAAATCCTGGAAGAATACGGTAGCCAACGAAGAAACTCTTGACCGGCAGACAGCGGACGCGATCGCGCACGCCATGAAACGCTGGGCACTGGAGAAAGGAGCTACACATTATACACACTGGTTTCATCCGATGACCGGTACTACCGCGGAGAAACACGAATCTTTCATCGATGCGGATGACAACGGGGAACCCCTCACCCACTTTTCGGGAAGAACACTGATCAAGGGTGAACCGGATGCGTCCAGTTTTCCCAGCGGTGGTTTACGTGCCACCTTTGAAGCACGCGGATATACGTATTGGGATGTGACCTCCCCTGTATTTATCCGTGAGAATGTCTTATGTATACCGACGATCTTTGTGTCCTACAACGGAGAATCCCTGGATAAGAAAGAACCTCTTCTGCGGTCCATCAAGGTCATCAACGAAGCTGCCACACATATGGTCAACCTGCTTGGGGAAAAAGACGTACGTTCCTGTATGCCGATGTCGGGACTGGAACAGGAATACTTCCTGATCGACCGGAAATACTACGAGAAACGGGATGATCTGCGCTTTACCGGGAGAACACTGTTCGGGGCTCCGGCACCGAAAGGACAGGAACTCGGTGATCACTATTTCGGCGCGATTCCGGACCGTGTAGCCGCGTTCATGGCAGATGTGAACCAGGAACTGTGGAAGCTTGGAATCTACTCCAAAACCGAGCATAATGAGGCGGCACCGGCACAGTTTGAATTAGCCTGCCTGTACAATAACGCCAATGTCGTTGTGGATCAGAACCAGCTGGTCATGGATATCCTGAAGAAGACCGCGCAGAAGCACCATCTCGCATGCCTGCTGCACGAGAAGCCCTTTGCGGAGATCAACGGCTCCGGTAAGCACGATAACTATTCCATCGTCACCGATAACGGACAGAACCTCTTCACTCCCGGTGATAAACCAGCAGAGAATATCCGTTTCCTGGTCTTTGTCTGCGCCTTTATCAAAGCTGTGGATACCTACGCGGAATTACTGCGGATGAGCGCTTCCAGCATCGGAAACGACCTGCGTCTTGGGGCCAGTGAAGCACCTCCCGCCATCATCTCCATCTATCTCGGCAGTTATATCGAAGACATCCTGAAGAACCTGGTCGAGCCGAAAAAGACGAAGAAAACAGAATCCAGACAGGAATTGAACCCGATCCTGGGTCTCTCTTATATCCCGCACGACAACAACGACCGCAACCGTACATCCCCGATTGCCTTTACCGGAAACAAGTTTGAATTCCGTATGGTCGGTTCCTCCATGTCCGGCGCTTTCCCGAACACAGTCCTGAATACGATCATGGCAGATTCTCTGAATGAGATGAGCAAGGAACTGGAAGGGATCAAGTATCTCCAGGATGTACGTACCAAAGCCCTGGAATTATGTAAACAGATCCTGATCAAGCATAACCGTGTATTATTCTCCGGAGATGGTTACTCCAAGGCATGGGTCGATGAAGCCGAGAGACGCGGACTGCCGAACATCTCCTGTTTCATTGAATCTGTCAATGTCATGGGCAGGGATAAAACGATCAAGTTATTTGAGAAGCACAACGTCTATACGAGGATCGAATTACTCGCCAGAAAATCCATCTACATCGAGCAGTATATCAACACAATAGCAATCGAAGCCAAAACCCTGTGCGAAATGACCGAACAGTATATTCTTCCCGCAATCCGTGATGAACTGGCACCCTATGCAGGGTTTGACATGGACAGCGAAAGAACACCGCGGTTTATCCGTAACCGGTACGCGGAATTATCCTCCATCATGGATAATCTCTATGATGAGATCGAACACCTGAAAACAGACATGGAGAATACATTCATTGCCCCGGTATCGGAAGATACCGGCTGGAAAGTCCATGATGTCATCTGTAAGGATCTTCTGAAAGTACGCGGGTATATCGACGCATATGAAAAGTCCGCAGACAGCAGGCATTACCCTCTTCCGCGGTACAAGGAGATGTTGTTCTTCTAAAAAATAAACAGTCCGGAAGGACTGTTTTATTGTGTGTCTATGTTGATTTTCTTATCCGCCAGTCTGCTGATGACCAGATCCTTGCACAGGTAGTAGATGACCGAGAAGATCGGTACACCCACAAACATACCGATGATGCCGAACAGCGCGCCGCCCACAAGGATCGCAAACATGACCCACAACGCAGGCAGACCCATGGAATCCCCGAGAATACGCGGACCTATGATATTACCGTCAATCTGCTGCAGAATCAGGATAAAGATCGTAAATTCCAAAGCTTTCGTCGGACTGATGATCAACAGGATAAAGATACAGGGAATCGCGCCGATAAACGGTCCGAATACCGGAATCATATTTGTAATACCGATCACAAAGGCAATCAGCGGTGTATACGGTATACGCATGATCGATGTACAGAACCAGCACAGAATACCGATGATCAGGGAATCCAGAGCTTTTCCGAAGATAAAACTGTTAAACATGGAAGATGTCAATTTCCACAGATAACTCAGTCTCTCGGCACCGGACTTATTGAATACCGCATTGACTACCATGCGTACCTGGTTGGTAAACTTCTCTTCATCCAGAAGGATATACAGGGCAATAATTACACCAATGAAGAAGTCAAAGATCGAACTGACGATATTCACCGAGTAATTGATGATCCTTGGCACCATGGTTGCGGCATTGGTGATCAGCTGTGTGATATTTGTACGCAGATGTCCGTAAACCGTTTCAATGATCTCCGCATATTGGCTGTCACCCAGCGCAGCCACCCACTTCTCTACCGTACGCATGTAGCCATCCATGGAGTTGATCAGCGTACCCATACTGGAACCTAACTGAGGAATCAGAACCATGAAGAAGGTCGCAATCACCAGCGCAAAGATGATCATGGTGATCAGTACAGCAACTCTTCTTTTCATTGTATCCTTGAAAGGAGTCTTCGCCAGCCAGACACTCTCCGCCCTTCTTCTTAACGGCAGTAAGATGAAGGCCAGTGCCAGACCTAGAATAAACGGAGTAACAGCAGAAACAAACTTTGCGAAGAATCCCGCAAGATTACCGATATTCCGCAGTAAAAACCAGATTGCCAGCAGGATTGCGCCGGAAACCGTAAAAATCAGTATATTTTCCCGTACTCTTTCATTAAAATCGAATTTCATACACAGGTATTATATCGCAGAATCCGGAGAATTCGATATAATTATCCTATGAGTATCTATACAGTCATGACATTTAATCTGATGAACCGCCTGACTTCCGCGTCTTTTCATCGCCGGGCTTCAGGAATCCTGGAATTGATCCGCACCTATGATCCGGATATTCTCGGAGTTCAGGAATTCTGTGATTACATGCTGGAGGATCTGGATTCGTTAACGGATACCTACACCATGATCGGCGCTGCCAGAGGTGCCAGGCCTTCGTTTGCGAATGAGCGGAATTGTATCCTGGTGCGTAAAGGAATGTTCAAGGTACTGGACAGTCACACTTTCTGGTTAAGCAATACCCCGGATATACCGGGAAGCCGTCTTTCCGGAAGTATGTTTCCGCGGATCGTAACCATGGTTACCCTGCAGGATAAACATCATACATTTACCGTTGCCAATACCCACCTGGATCATATGTTTGAATACGTCCGGGTATCACAGGCAGAGATCCTGGGCAACTTGTTAAACGAAACGAATGATGGTGAGATGACGATCCTGACCGGAGATTTCAATACGATTCTGAGTCAGAGAACTCTTCGTACATTGACGGAAAAAACCGGTCTCCGGGATGTATCTCCGTATAATCCGACAGCGACCATACGAAGTATTATCCGTCTGGCAGGCAACCGCTACTCTCCGATCGACCATATCCTGGTATCGAAAAAAGCCCATGTGATGCAGGCAAAGATCATTACCAGCATGTTTATGGGCTCTTATCCTTCCGATCACTATCCGGTGGTCGCAGAGATCGAATTACCGGAGAGTTACGTATCAGACTAATCTAGTTCACGGGCATAGGGAATCGAGTCAGCCGCACCGCTTCTTCCTACACAGATAGAAGATGCCAGGCTGGCTTTTTTCATGCAGTCTGCCAGAGGTTCGCCATGAACCAGACCGGAAATGAAATATCCCGTGTAGGTATCTCCCGCTGCTGTCGTATCAACCGCTGTAACGGGGAAGGCTTGCTGTCTGTTCTCAATCACGTATCCCTGATCGTTCTGCCAGGCAATACTGCCATTCTCGCCGAGTGTAAGCAATACGGACAATTCCGGATACTTTTCATGGACATACGCAAAGATCTCATCCGGTTCTTTCTTCCCGGTGAGTTGCTCCGCTTCGACTTCGTTGATCAGGATCCAGGAGATCTTATGCAGATCCACATCCTTCAGATTCTCGTTAAACGGTGAAGGATTCAGGAAAATCTTCATCCCCTTCGCATACGCAAGATCCACGATTTGTTTCAGTCCGTTGATTTCATTCTGCAGCAACAGATAATCTCCCTGTTCAAAGGATGACAGCGTACTTTCAATCTGTTCCTCCGTAATACAACGGTTGGAGCCGCCAAACAACAGGATCGAGTTATCTCCCTTCCTGTTTACCTGAATTACCGCATTCCCCTGAATCTCCTCGGAATCACGCAGATAAGTACAGTCTACCCCTTCCTTGATCAACAGTTCCTTTAACATCGTTCCGCCTTGTCCGACACAGCCCGCATGATAGACAGGCACACCGGCTTTGACCAGCGCAATGGACTGGTTCAGTCCCTTACCGCCTGCCTTGATCTGCTGGGACAGGGACGCTTCTGTCTCTCCCGGCTGAACGAAGTGATCTACCGCATAGACATAATCAAGATTTAATGATCCAAAATTCAATACTTTCATATTTCCTCCCTGAAAAAGGACGGCATAAAACCGTCCTTACCCTTTATCTCGTGCTTTCTACACGCTTGTACATCACACTCTGGCAGCGCGGGCATAATCCTTCCGCATCCGCCTGTTC
>JAFWFE010000030.1 GCA_017512555.1 Solobacterium sp.
AAGAGTACATCGATTACTATAACAACGAGAGGATACAGGAAAAAACAAAATGGATGTCCCCTGTGAAATACAGGGAAACATCCATCGTGTCTGTGTTATGACCGTTTAATCAATATGTCCAGGATTCTGGGTACATATCAGAATCCGGGGTGTTCTTGTTTATCTGGATTTTCGTCTCTCAGAGTCCGTCAGGAAAGCTGGTAAACGCGTGTTTTTCTTCTCTTTCCGGTAATCCATAGGTTTCCTTTCCTAACGCGATACTCTTCATCAGGAAGGTCATATTCCTGGCGAGATAACGCATTGTCTGTAAACCTTCCGCGTCTTTCAGTGCATCTTCCGCAGTAAACCCATGGATATTATTCCAGTAATAACTGGAGACTACAGGCATTCCGGAAATCGTAAAGTACTTGTTTAAGACATCAAAGCTTGCGGTATTTCCGGCTCTGCGGCAGGATACCACAGACGCGCCTACCTTCATCGTCTTATCAAAACCTGTACTGTAGAACAGACGATCCAGGAAAGACAGGATCGTACCGTTCGGTGATCCGTAATAGACCGGACTGCCTACTACCAGGCCATCCGCTTCCTTGAACTTCTCCGCTGTCTCATTGACGATATCGTCAAATACGCATTTACCTCGCGCATCACATGTATTGCAGGAGATACAACCCCGGATATCTTTCTGACCGATGTGGATGAGTTCTGTCTCTACACCAAGTTCATTCAGTGTCTTCTCTATCTCGTTTAATGCGACCCATGTGCATCCTTTCACATGCGGGCTGCCGTTAATTAACAATACTTTCATCTTATGTTCCTCCGTACTAATCTTACCATAAAACGATATACAACTGAAAAAGCAGACCTGGTACAGGTCTGCTTGTAATCACTCTTTTCCGGTATTTTCCGACCGGGAATTATTCCTGATTCAGTAACTGGTAAAGAACCTGGTACAGGTCTGTTACCTGTTCCGGTTCAAGTTTTATACAAGAGCTGACTTTGATTGGTATCTCTCTGGCTTTTTCCTTGAGATCTCTGCCTTTCTTTGTCAGTTTTACAAAGACGACTCTTTCATCCTTGGCATACCGTTTTCTCTCGACAAAGCCTTTTTCTTCCAGCTTTTTCAGCAGCGGCGTAACTGTACCATTATCAAGATGCAGTTTCTCACACAGAGTGCCAACTTTGACATTATCTTGTTCCCAAAGCACTAGCAGCACGATATATTGAGTGTAGGTAAGGTTTAGAGGGTTCAAATATGGAGTGTATAAATTTATAACTTTTCTTGCACAAGCATACAATGGAAAGCACAACTGATTCTCCAACTTTAGTGCTTCATCAGTATGATCTGTAATTTCCTGCGACATGGCCGTTCCTTTCTTGTGGTGTGGTTATAATTATACACTAATTTATTTGCTAGTAACCAAAATTTGTCATATTAACTCAATTATTCGCAGGGTATATCGGCCTTTTTTGTGTTTTTCCCTTTACGTATTCACGATAAGCCTGTCGGAGTTCTGTTTATATTTTATCAAACGCAAACTGCACTTCAACATGTTTTTCAGACTTCACAGCCATCCGGTCCGCAGGCTGCCCCAGGCGCAATACCAAGATCCTGCGCTTCCAGTTCAATGACTTTCACCAGAACCTGCTTCATCTGATCTTTGTTCAAGGCACCAGGAACGACATACTGCTCATTGAAGACAAAGTACGGTACGCCATGTACCTGCATCGCTGCCGCATAATCTTCCTGCGATTTTACCTCCTGGATATATTTCTCTTCGGTGAAGGAATTCAGCGCTTCTGCGCGGTCAAAACCGCACTCTGCCGCAATTTTCGCCAGTTTCTCATGATCACCCAGCCAGATTCCGTCCACGAAGTATGCCTTATACAGACGGCTGATCAGCTCATCTGCCTTTTTCGTATCCGTCATCTGCGCATACTTGGTCAGTCTGTGGGCATCTTCGGTATTGGCATACTCTACCTGATCATAATTCATGGTCAGGCCGGCATCTTCAGCCATTGCCAGGATTCTCGCCAGTGTCAGCTTTGCCTGTTCGCGGGGCACACCGTAACGCTCAGCCATGTCATCCATCTGCTTGATTCGTCTCTGTTTGTCTGCTTCGGGATGGAGCTGGAAAGCCATCATCTTGACCTCTGTATCAATACCGAGTTCTGCCATGGCATTCTTGAGATTTGTTACACCGATGTAGCAATACGGACATGCGTAGTCCGACCAGTACATGATCTTCATTCTTTATCCTCACTTCGTATGTTTGTCAAACCAGTCTGTGATCTCCTGTAATCTGCGGATCCTGTGCAGAGGTTTACCACTTCTTGATAATTCATGGTTCTCACCGTGGAAGATCACCATGCGTGTTTCCACATTGCGGTTTGCGAGTGCCTGCATCATCTGCATTCCTTCTGGTAACGGACAACGGTAGTCTTCATCACTGTGGATGAACAACGTCGGTGTCTTGACCTTGTCCGCGTATTTCAGCGGAGAGTGTTCCCACAGGTCTTCTGTATCCAGGTACAGGTTCTCAGCACCGCACTGATCCGGTCCGAAATACAGACCGATGTCACTGATGAAGGAGAACGATACCCAGTTGGAGATGGAACGCTGGCTTGCGGCACAGCAGAAACGGTCTGTATGAGTAATGATCCAGTTGGTCATGAAGCCTCCGTAGGAGCCTCCGGTTTCACATACTTTCCCGGGATCGATATTCGGATATGCCTGTAATACCGCATCGGTAAAGGCCATCAGCTGGCGGTAGTCCACATATCCGTATTTACCGCGGATATCCGCAAAGGCATCGCCTCTGCCGTCACTGCCCCGGATATTGGTAAAGAAGACAACATATCCTTTCGCTGCCCATACCTGCATTTCATGGAAGAATACCTCTCCGTAGACTGTGCGTGGACCACCGTGGATATCCAATACCGCAGGATATTTCTTCTTCGGTGAGTAATTCTCCGGCAGGAGTACCCAGCCGTGCAGGGAATCTCCCTCAGCCTTATAATCCACTCTCTGCGGTACCGCGATATACTTGTCTTTCAGTACTTCATCGTTCAGATGGGTAAGTCTGCGCAGGTCTTCTCCCTGCAGATTCAGGGTGTACAGTTCCGGTCCGGTTACCGCGTCTTCACGCAGGACAGCGATCTTGTCTTTACCGACATCAATACCGCTGACAGCACCGGGCTGGTCAAAGATCTTCTCCAGGACAAAGTGTTCATCATAGCGGTAGATCACAGTATGGTCTTCTTCTGTCGCCAGCGTATAGAAGAGATTCTCTTTCTGTACCTGTTGTCTGGCACCGCCAAGCAGATCTCCGCCGACACTGCTGTGCAGGCCATATTCCGGTTTCAGGATCTTTTCAGCCGTGTTCTTACCGACTTTCCAGAACGCGGAAGTTTCGTTGATCCCGTATTCTTTTCCGTCCGAAGCCAGCGCATACAGTGTATTGCCAAACATGATCAGCTTACCGAACATCATATCGTTCTTACCGTAAACGGTCTCTGTCTTTTTGGTTTCCGTATCAAAGACATAGACCTTGTTGGTCAGTGCTCTGCGGTTTACCTTGACATTCCCGGTATACCAGATCTTCTTATCCTGTACCAGGAAATCTCCGGCCTCAAATGTTGGCTTGGTAATTCTGCGGATCTTTACTTCCGGGGTAAAGGTAATCGTAAACAACGCGGTTCTCTTCTTGTTTGTATACCCTCTGCCGTTAAACCAGTACGGGACTTCATCCACTACGGTATAATCCTTCTCCGCCTGTAATTTCTCCACCTTGGCCTTGCGTTCTTCCGGCGTATCTTTCCACGCATCCGGGTCTTCCGCGTCGATCATGGCACTTGCGGCATACAGTCCGTCACCGATCTCTTTCAGGGCACCAAGCATCAGAGGTAACTTAGCGAAAGGTTTAGCCTCTCCGCCATGGATATTGATGACAAATAATTCAGTCATCCCGGGCTGCGCGTCTTCCGTACTGCGGTTGATCAACAGTTGTTCGTTGTCCAGCCAGGTGACAACCGTTGCGTCCATACTGCTTGTCAGCTGTCTTACTTCTTCTCCCTCGGCGATCCATACATCGTTGCGGTAGGTATTCTTCTTTTCGTCTGAGCGTTTTACCTGGAAGGCAAGTACGCTGCCTTCGGGATTGTATTGCAGGTTACCGGGAAATCTGAATCTCAGTAAGTCGTTGATCGTGATCTTTTCAGCCATGTTGTCTCCTCTTTCTTTCTTTGATCATGAATGTCATCGCAATTGTCTTGGCATCGATGATCTCTCCGCGCATGATCATCTCTGTCAGTTCATCCAAAGTATATTTCTCGATATGCAGGTTTTCATCCGCATCCAGATGTTGTCCGAGGTATTCTCCCTGCACAGCGTAATACAGATGGATGACTTCGGAGTCGTAGGCGCCGGTAGGTACCAGTTCTCCCAGGAAGACATAGTCTTTCCCGGCATATCCGGTTTCTTCCACGATTTCCCGCATACCAGTTTTCAGTGGTTCTTCTCCGGGTTCTTTCTTCCCTGCAGGGAATTCCAGCAGTGCTCTTTCCTGGGCATACCGCCATTGTCTGACCAGCCAGAATCTGCCTTCTTCATCCTCCATGGCAATGGCAACACCACCGGGATGTTCTACTACCTCCCTCTTTACTTTCATGCCGTCTGCTGTTTCCGCGTCATCTGTACGCAGGTTTACAACGATACCTTTAAACTTGTACTCTTTATGGATTGTCTTTTCTTTTAAGTCTTTCATATGAATTTATTTTATCACTGATTTTATCCACGTTGAGAGCCTGCGGATACAGAAAGAATACGAAGATGATGGAAATCCCCGGAATAATACGTAAAATAGGTAGAAGAAGCCAGATCTCGATCTGCAGGAGGTAACACATGATCGGTATCGGAACAATCATCAACAGCCTCAGTATCCTTGCGGGTGGACTGTTCGGAAATATCACCGGCAGATTATTCAAACCGGAACAACAAAATGCGCTGACCGTAACCTGCGGCGTCAGTGTACTGTTTATCGCGGTTGCCGGAGCGATGGAAGGAATGTTACAGATCGAGGGACAACATCTCAGCAGCGGTAAGGCAATGTTTGTGGTGGTCTGTCTGGCGGCAGGCACGATGATTGGTGAACTGCTCGGTATTGAGGACTGGTTTGAGCGCTTCGGGGAATGGCTGAAGAAGAAAACCGGGAATGCCGGAGATTCCGGGTTTGTGAATGCGTTTGTGACAGCGTCTCTGACAGTATGTATCGGGGCTATGGCTATTGTCGGAGCGATTCAGGACGGGATCCTCGGAGATTATTCCACCCTGGCGGTCAAGTCTGTCCTGGACTTTATCATCATTGCGGTGATGACCTCCTCCATGGGGAAAGGCTGCGCGTTTTCGGCGATACCGGTATTCTTGTTTGAGGGATCGGTAACCTTGTTAGCCAGGTTGTTATCCCCGGTAATGACGGAACTGGCGATCTCTTATTTATCCCTGATCAGTTCGGTTCTGATCTTCTGTGTCGGCCTGAATCTGGTCTTTGGGAAGAAGACTCGTGTGGCGAATATGTTACCGGCAGTATTACTGGCTGTTCTGGCCGCGTATCTGCCCTGGAAATTCTGACAGGCAAATAAGTAAATACGCTATTGAATCGATTAGTTTTGTCAAATATAATTAGAAAGTAAGTGAGGTACAGTATATGAGCAGATATGATATAGCGATCATCGGCAGCGGTCCGGCAGGACTGGAGGCAGCGATCACTGCCAAGATCCGGAATAAAGAAATCATCCTCTTTGGGTCACGTGACTTAAGTAAAAAGGTATCCTCTGCCCATGAGGTACAGAATTATCTTGGTCTTCCCTCCATCTCCGGTAAGGACATGGAAGAAGCGTTCCGCAGACACATTCAGGAAATGGGTATCGAAATCACGGAAGACAAGATTACTGCTGTATACGCTTATGGTGACTTCTTCATGTTACAGAGAAATAACGGTGAGATGGTGGAAGCGACCACAGTGATTCTCGCGACAGGAGTCGTTGCCGGCAAGCCCTACCCCGGGGAGGAAACATTCCTGGGACGTGGTGTAAGTTATTGCGCCACTTGTGACGCTCCTCTGTATAAGGGGAAAACCGTAGCTGTCATCGGCGGAAGCGCGCATGAAGAAGCGGAAGCGGATTTCCTCAGCGAAGTATGCGGTAAGGTCTACTACTTCCCGTTGTACAAGGAAACTCCATCATTCCATGGGGATGTTGAAGTAATTTATGAAAAACCTGTTGAAATTCTTGGTACAATGAAGGTGTCCGCGTTAAAGACCGATAAGGGAGAATATCCTGTAGATTGTGTCTTTGTACTCAGAGACGCACAATTCCCCGGTCAGCTTGTTCCGGGACTGGAAACGGAAGGAAACGCGGTCAAAACCGATCTACAAATGAAAACGAATCTACCAGGCTTGTTTGTGGCAGGCGATATTGCCGGACAGCCATACCAATACATCAAATCTGCCGGTCAGGGTAATGTCGCAGCTTTATCTGCAGTAAATTATCTGGCGCAATTGAAAAAATAGTGCAATAGATTTGAGGTGATTGTGCCATGGCTTATCAGCCTAAAACAAACAAGGATATCCGGTGCCCTCTGGAATGCGGAATGGAAGTATTCGGCGGCAAATGGAAAACCCGTGTCATCTGTGTTCTCTACACCAAACAGCCGTTGCGGTTCAATGAGTTAAAACGTGAACTGGTAAACATCACAGATACTGTGTTGAATTCCACTCTGAAAGAATTGATTGGTTACGGTATCATTTCCCGGCATTCCTACGACACACAGCCCCCGCATGTTGACTATCGTCTCACCGAACTGGGAGAAAGCACAATTCCTGTGCTTACAGCCATACATAACTGGGCAGACACCAATCTTAGTAAACGTTCTGATACAGATAAACCCTTCTGTCAGGATTGTAACAGTGCAAAATAAAGGAGATTATAACAATGGAAATTATTAAGAGCGAAAAAGAATTTGATGAAGTAGTAGCAGGTAATGAAAAAGTATTCGTAGACTTCTACGCAGACTGGTGCGGTCCCTGCAAGATGCTGGCACCTGTAGTAGAAGGCCTGGCAGGCAAACATCCGGAAGTAAAGTTCATCAAGGTAAATGTAGATGATACACCGGAATTAGCACAGCGTTACGGTATCATGTCTATTCCTGCGCTGATCGTCTTCAAGAATGGAGAAACTGCACAGGCTAGTGTCGGTTTCCAGCCGGAAGCTGCTCTGGAACGTCTGCTTTACTAGAAATAAGACAGATTTTTACAAGTCATACAAATGTATGACTTTTTTATTTTGTCAGGAAATTCCTGCAATAAAACTATTGTACTGCCGGAAATATAGTATAATCAGTAAATACGAAAAGGAGCCGTGCTATGACATTGTTCAAGCCGTCAGGTTATACACCGACATTAAGTGTTCAGGACACACAGGAAGCCATCAAATACATCCGTGATACATTCCAGAAGGAATTTGGCAGAGAATTAGGTCTTACCCGTGTCAGTGCCCCTCTTTTTGTGACGGCGAGTTCCGGACTTAACGATGATCTAAATGGCATTGAACGTCCTGTCTGTTTCGATGCGCCGGCATTACCTGGGGAAGAAATCCAGATCGTTCAGTCTCTGGCCAAATGGAAACGGTATGCGTTGAAACAGTATGGTTATGGCATGCATGAAGGTTTCTATACAAACATGAATGCGGTACGCAGAGATGAAGTTCCTGACAATACACATTCCATTTATGTGGACCAGTGGGACTGGGAGAAGATCATCCGCAAGGAAGAAAGAACCGAACAGGTTCTGGAAGATACCGTACGTACTATCTTCAAGGTCTTCAAACACATGGAACATGAAGTCTGGTATAAGTATCCCCAAGCTGTATGTCACCTGGCAGACGATGTATTCTTCATCACTTCCGAAGAACTGGAGGAACGCTATCCGGATCTCTCACCGAAAGAACGGGAAGACCGCATCGTAGAAGAAAAGAAGTGTGTGTTTATCAAGCAGATCGGGTGGCCGTTGTCACACAGTGGTAAGCCTCATGACGGGCGTGCGCCGGACTATGATGACTGGAACCTGAATGGTGATCTGTTGTTCTGGTTACCTTCTCTGCAGATGTCTCTGGAACTCTCCAGCATGGGGATCCGTGTTGATGAAGAGTCTGTGGTCAGACAGTGTAAATTCGCCGGGAAAGAGGAGAGACTATCCATGCCCTATCATCAGATGGTAATCAATAAAGAACTGCCCTATACGATTGGTGGTGGTATAGGACAGTCCAGATTATGTATGTTACTGCTGAACAAGGCACATATCGGAGAGGTACAATCTTCTCTCTGGCCTGAAGAGATGCTGAAAGAGCTCTCTGACACAAAGATCAAACTTCTCTAGTCATGCCCAGGCATGGCTTTTTATATGTTTTTCCCACAAGAAAAGCAGCCATCCGGAGATGGCTGCCTGTTTCGTATTATTTCAGGAGTTCGTTAACTTTAGCCTGTACGGTCTTGTAGTCATAGCCGGCTGCTGTCAGCTTGTCGACTCTTTCCTGACCGTTGCCCCATTCGCCGCGGATGACTTCCTTAGCTACTTCTTCTACAGGTTTCAGCGCAGGTGCTGCAGGTGCAGGTGCTGCCGGAGCGTCCAGGTTAACTTTGCCTGTCAGAGCGTCATTGACCAGCTTCTGTACATCTTCGTACTTGTAGCCGGCTGCTGTCAGCTTGTCGATTCTTTCCTGACCATTGCCCCAGTCACCACGGATGACTTCTTTCGCAACTGCTTCCAGCGGTTTTAACGCAGGTGTCTGGCCGGCATGAACTGCAGGTCTCGGTGCAGGTTTGATCGTCGGTTTTTCTTCTGTCTTCGGCTGTGCGGATACTGCAGGTCTCGGTGCAGGTTTAATTGTTGCCTTAACCTCTTCCTTTACAGCTGTAGTTGCAGCTTTTGCTTCTTTAATTGCTTCTTCTGCTTTTGCTGCTGCTTTCATTTCTGCTGTTTTGGCGGTTTCTTTTGCCGCTGTAGCGAATGACTTAGCTTCTTCTTTTACTTCTTTCTTGGCTTCTTCCACCTTTTTCTTAGCTTCTTCAGCCTTCTTTTCAGCTTCATCACCCTTCTTCTTCAGAAAATCAAATAATGCCATAATTATCCTCCTTCATTGACTTGAATCTCTACTAATAATGTAGCACAAACTAAGAATTATGGTTTAAATAATCTTTAAGATTTTTATCAAAATCTGTGCTGTGATAACGCGTACCCTTGTATAGGTTTTCCAGGTCTTTCAGCACCTGCGGATCCGCATGATCACTGTAGATACGTATGTTTTTGATGATCCCTTCCGAAACATCGCAGGCACATTGGTAAAGTACCCCGTTTTCATGATATTCATGCAGGATGGAGAAGCCCGGTGTTTCTTCGTACAGCCAGGCAGAAGACTGCAGTTTATCGCTTTCTTTCAGGACAGCAGATAGATCTCCGGTGATATTTTCGCCCGGATATAACGCTGTAAATGCGTCCAGGATCTTCTGTACGGAAATCTGTGGATCCGCCTCTTTCAGGTTCATGACTCTGGCTCGTACGGAATCGATACCGTGAGAGTGTATCTTCAGCGGAGACGGGGTTAACGCATGGATCAGACGATCCAGGTCTACATCCACCATCAGCGTACCGTGGTACAGGTGTTTCTGTTCTTCCGTCATCGACGCAAATCCGGAGATCTTGCGTCCGTGATACAGGAGATCGTTCTTCTCTGCCTGAATCTCTGTGATCCCTTGTCTTTCCAGGACGTCCCGGAGGATTCCGTGTAATACCGCGTGATCTGTATTTTCGCTGATCCAGGAAATGTTGATATTCCCGGTATCGTGGTATACAGCGCCGCCTCCGGTATATCTGCGTACTAACCGGATTCCTTCCCTGCGCATATACTCCAGGTCGCATTCCAGCCAGGGATTCTGGTTCCTGCCGATGACTACACAGGGATCGTTAACCCATAGAAAAAGGATCTCTTCCCCGGAATAATTCTCAAAGAGATATTTTTCCAGAGCCACGTTCCGGTAAGGATCGTGAGAGGAAGAGATCCGTAATAACATTATCTGTGCAGTGCTCCGATACCCAGATCCAGGGCTGCTTCGTGAACGACTTCCGCTGTTGTCGGATGTGCGAAGATCATCTCCGCAAGCTGTGTATCTTTCATCTTGTTGGTTACTGCCGCGTTGATGATTTCAATCAGGGATGCCGCATCTGCGCCGATGACAGAACCGCCGACAACCACATCATTCTCATCTTTCATGATCTTGACGAAGCCTTCGGTTTCATTCATTGCCAGTGCTTTACCATTCGCAGAATAAAGGAATCTGCCCTTCTTATACTTGACACCGTTCTTCTTTAGTTCATCTTCACCGAAACCTACGGTAGCGATTTCCGGAGAAGTAAAGATCACGCTCGGTACAAGTTCCTTATGGAACGGATGCGCATTCCCAAGCATATGATCTACAGCGATGATTCCCTGATGTTCTGCCGCGTGTGCCAGCTGTACCAGGTTATTGATATCACCTACAGCGTAGATGTTCTCCACGTTGGTGCACATGTATTCGTTGACATGGATACCTCTGTTGCGCGGATTCAGTTCGATCGTTGTATTCTCCAGTCCCAAACCGGCCATATTCGGTTCTCTTCCGGCTGCGGATAAGACGATGTCACTGACAACTTCCTGCATTTCTCCGCCTTTTTCAAACATGGTGACAGCTTTACCGTTCTCTTCACGTATTTCTGTTACTCTGGCAGAGGTCTCGAAACGGATACCCTTATCCTTACCCAGTTTCTGGATTCTGGTCGCCAGTTCCTTATCTACGACCGCAATCAGACGATCCAGGTATTCCAGTACGGTAACTTCCACACCGAGATCGCTGTACAGGAACGCGAATTCCAGACCGATGACACCGCCGCCGATGATCGTGATCTTTTCCGGCAATGTGCGGTAATTCAGCATGGCTGTACTGTCCAGAACACAAGGCAGATCAATACCCGGGATATTCAGACGGGATACCTTACTACCTGCCGCAATGATCAGATGACGGAAGGTCATCTCCTTTTCACCATCCGCAGTAGTCACAACCACAGTCTTGTCATCCTTCATGGACGCGGTTCCCTGAATTACCGTGATCTTGTTTTTCTTCATCAGGAATTCAATACCGCTGACCAGCTGGTTGACGACATTGTTCTTACGATCAATGATTCTGCCCATATCCGGTGCCGGTGCGCCTTCCACATCAATACCGAATACGCCTGCTTCCTTGACCAGACGATTGACTTCCGCGGAACGGATCAATGTCTTTGTCGGAATACAACCAACATTTAAACAGGTTCCGCCAAGTCTTTCCTTTTCGATCAGGGTGACATGCATACCTTTTCTGGAAGCGTAGATCGCGGAAACATAACCGCCGACACCACCGCCGATGATAATCAGATCTTCATCCGGTTCTTCTGCCGGTACGGCATTCTCTTCCTGTACGACTTCTGCTTCTTCGACAGCTGTCAGTAATTGTCCCAGTCTTACGGTATCACCTTCCGCAACACCGATCTTTGTGATCTTTCCTGAGAAAGGAGCTTTATATTCGCGGCTCTCCTTGTCTGCCTCAGTAACGATCAGTACCTGATCCTTAACTACCAGATCTCCGACATTTACTGCTACTTTAGTACACTTGCCACCTTCAACTACCCGTAATTCTTTTGTTACACTCATCTTAGTTTTCCTCCGAATTGTTGAAAAAAGAACGACTCAAAGAGCCGCTCTGAGATACCTTGTTATAAAAGTTCCAATACTTCATCAACGGTAGGCAGATCTACGATATTTTCTGCGTAGCGTACATAGGTTGCCTTGCCTTCTTCATCCAGAATAAACATCGCCGGAAGCTGCTGTTCATTTCCTTCGTAATCACCATGGGAAAAACCTGCTTCTTTGGCGGCTGCGCCTTTCGCCTTCAGTTTCTCCATCTGACCGCCTAACAAAGCTTCCATACTCTCAGCAGGCTTGATCTCCAGTGCTTCATAGATTTTCATTTCCGGGTCACAGATGATCTCAAACGGTAATGTTGCGTTCGTTCTTTCCAGATCATCCTTGATGTGCTGCGGATCACTCTGCATCAGTACATATACCTGTGCTCCCTTAGCAGTAAACTCGTCGTAACGATCCGCGATCAGTTTGCAGTCATAGCGGCATACTGTGCATCCGATATAGCGGAGAACCCAGAGAACGGTCTTCTTTCCGACAAAATCTGTATCTACGGATAAACCTTGTTTAAAACCTGTGTCGAATACAAAATTCGGCATCTTTTCACCGACATTCAAACGTGGCATAGTAAAGCCTCCTTCACTACTATAACTATATTCTACAACATCATACGCCCAAACACTAACTAATTCACAAGCACGTATTTCGTGTGATAATCCTTTGTTTATCACTTATAATAATCGTAGTGAAAGGTGGTTTTTATCATGGGAATTAAAACTCCGTATGTCTGTGAGATCGCTCCGGATACATACGCAATCAACGAATTCGGCTTAAACGCAATGTTCCTCTGCGTAGGCAGTGAAAGAGCTCTTTTGATCGATACCGGTACAGGTGTCTGTGACCTGAAGGCTGAAGTAGCTAAACTTACGGATAAACCATACGATGTTGTCCTTACCCACGGACATGTGGACCATGCGGGTGGTATGGGTGCGTTTGAAAAAGTATATATTCATGAGAAAGATGTCCAGATGGCTAAGGATATCACTGTAGAACGCCGTAAGGATTACGCGGATACCTTAGGCAAGATGAATGGTTATAACGTCTATGACTATTCAACGGATATGGTAAAAGCCTGGGATTCCTATCCTGAGTTTGTGCTGATCGATGAAGGTTATGTCTTTGAACTGGGAGATCGTTCTCTGGAAGTCTTCTTCGCGCCGGGACACACTCCTGGATCCATTACCCTGTTAGACCGTAAGAATCGTATTCACTTCAGCGGTGATGCCTGCAACGGCAATACATTATGCCTGGGTGCAAGTATTACCACTCTGTATCATACTGCTGAGAAATTAAAGGCTTTGGAGCCGTACTTTGATCAGGACTTCAACGGACATCATGGTTATGCCGGTGTACCTTCCTGCTTGTCACAGAAGAAGACAGTACGTGATGATGTCATGGAGATTTGCCGTCAGATCCTCAAGGGCACAGCGAATGTTACGGAACAGGCATTCCTCGGCGGTACCAGCAAAGGCGCAAATTACGGCAATGCCCGTGTCGTATTCAACGATAAGACACCGATGATCGAAGAAGGCGAAGTGCCGGTAGAACTGTAGTTTAAAATCATCACAGAAACAAGGGACTGTTTCACACAGTCCTTTTTCAGTAGACAAAAAAGTACATAGGAATATAATATGCAGTAAGCCTTGGAGGTTATTATGTTAGATGATTATCTGAAAGCGAAAAAACTCGCAGACAAAGCCTTCCACCAGGCTGTCCTGCACGGTCAGTTCCCGTATATTTCCTGCCTGGATGAAATCCTCGCCGGGAAGTCGGTATCCGAGAAACGGATCGGAGTAATGGATATTCCGGTTCATCTGACTACAGGCACGGTCACCCAGGGCCGCCGGAAAGCTTTTGCGTACAACTATATGCCGCTGTCTGACAGAGACAGTGAATTTGCCTATAAATGGTCTCATGTATATGATGTCCAGACTTCTGAAGGGATCAGCGATCCTATCAAGGTCTATGAATACAAACATCGTTTCTATGTACAGGAAGGCAATAAGCGTCTTTCTGTCTTCCGTTATCTGGGGATGCTGAGTGTCTCTGCGGAAGTATACCGGGTCACAGACGGTGAAGAAGATTCTTTGTACAATGAATTTCTGAGCTTTTACCGCTGCGTTCCCCTGTACGAGATTGATTTCTCTGTACCAGGAAGATACAGGGCTTTTGTCAAACTTCTGGGTAAGGAACCCATGGAGGTCTGGTCTGAGGAGGAAGTAAGCAGACTGCGTTCTTCTTTCTATCTCTTCCTGCAGCAGTACCAAAAGGTATATTCCGACAATACAGAAAACTCCGGAGATGCGTTCTTTCTTTACATCTCTGTTTATGGTTACCAAAGTCTGCGTCAGGATTCCTTCAGCATGATTCTTGACAATATACGAAATCTTAGAAAAGAGTTTGATGTCGTCAACAGTGATGAACCTGCGGCTCTGGTAGAAGAACCGGTAGAACAGAAGACAACGGCGATCCAGGATATCCTGCATGTGCTGGCGGGTCCGAAGGTACTGAAAGCCGCGTTTATCTATGATAGTGATGCGGAACACTCTGCCTATGTCTTTGAGCACGAGATCGGCAGGATCCTTCTCGAACACGACCGGAATCTTCTTGTACAAACCAGTAAATATGAATTTTGTGATACAGAGGATAAGCTTCAGGATGCCTTGAATCTTGCGGCAGAAGACTCAGATATCATTTTTACCACATCTCCCCTGCAGATGAATGCGGCTCTGAAAACCGCAGTACGATATCCGGAGAAGATCTTTATGAACTGTTCCTGCAGTCTGAAAGCCAACGCGGTGCGTACATATTCTCTGCGTACATACGAAGTGAAATTCCTGCTTGGCGCTCTGGCTGCAGTATTCAGTAAGAATCATCGTATTGCGTATGAAGCAGATTATCCCATCTACGGAACGATTGCGGATATCAATGCTTTTGCGATCGGCGCATCCATGATCGATCCCGATGCCAGGATCTACCTGAGCTGGGCAACCACACCTGAAGAGACGCGGAAGAAACAAATGGAAGATCTTGGTATATCGATCTGTTCCGGTCCGGATTCTCTGCACCAGAAAGAGGATACGACCGCATATGGTATTTACAGGATCGATGATGAGGGGAAGATCATTAACCTGGCAGAACCGGTTGTCAATTGGGCTGTCTTTTACAAAAAGCTGGCGGAGATGATACGCGGCGGAAATTGGAATGTGAAAGATTCTGACAGTAAGGCTGTCAGTTACCGCTGGGGGATGAATGCCGGTGTTCTGGATGTCCGTATCTCTGGTTCTCTCCCTTATCCCACAAGGAAACTGATTGGTCTTCTGAAACAAGCTCTGATCAAGGAAGCTCTGGATCCCTTCAGCGGGGAACTGCATTCTCAGAACGGTCAGATACAGACCATGTATGACGGTAAACTGACACCGGATGAAATCATCCAGATGGATTGGCTGAATGACAATGTTGTCGGCAGTATTCCTGCGTACAGCACAATGGACGAAGCTGCCCGGCAGATTACGGATATCAGCGGTGTACGGAGTGTCAGGGATACAGAATGAAACTACTGGTACTGGCAGATCATTGTGAACCTGGTCTTTGGGATTACTATACAGCGGGAAAGACCGAGGGAGTGGACCTGATCCTCTCCTGCGGAGATCTTGACCCGGAATATCTCGAATTCCTGGTCACGGTTGTAAACAAGCCTCTGTTGTATGTACGCGGGAATCATGACGGAGTCTATGACGCAAAGCCCCCTCTTGGCTGTACCTGTATCGACGGGTCTGTATATGATTACCAGGGACTCAGAATCTTCGGATTAGGCGGAAGTTACCGGTATCGTTCAGGAGAAGATATGTATACCGAGAAACAGATGCGGAGACGGATCTGGAAAGCTTCCGGGAAACTGTTTCTGTCCGGAGGATTTGACATCTTGCTTACACATGCGCCGGCTTACGGCTATGGTGATCTGCAGAATCTTCCGCACCGGGGATTTGACTGTTTCAATGATCTTATGGAACAGTACAAGCCTTCCTATATGTTTCATGGACATGTACATAAGGAATACGGACACTTTGAACGTGAACTGATTCATGACAGCGGAACCCGGATCATCAACTGTTACGGACATGTGATCAAAGAAGTAAACACAGGAGCCGGTAAGTTCACCCGTGCATTCCCCGGAAAGCTAAAGAGACTGTAAAGAATACCTCACAGGAGTAAATCTCCTGGAAACGGTATCCGTACAGTCCTTTCTTTTACCCTTGCCGGAATATCTTTTTCTTCTTATTCATAGTAAGATAAATATACATACAGGAGGTTTATCATGAGTTTTCCTAAAGGTTTTCTTTGGGGCGGCGCAGTAGCTGCCAATCAGTGTGAAGGTGCGTATCTGGAGGATGGTAAAGGTCTGGCTGTACCGGATATGTTATTGGGAGGAGATGTCAATACTCCCCGTACATTCCTGCCGGTTACCGATCCTAAAGCTTTTTATCCCAGTCATGAAGCTGTAGATTTTTATCATCATTATAAAGAAGATATCGCGTTGTTTGCGGAGATGGGCTGGAGTGTTTTCCGTTTATCCATCAACTGGGCACGTATCTATCCCAACGGAGATGATGAAGAGCCGAATGAAGCAGGACTGGCCTTCTATGATCATGTGTTTGATGAATGCAGAAAGTATGGAATTGAACCGCTTGTAACATTATGCCACTATGAGATGCCCTGGAATATCGTCAAGAAGTATAACGGTTTCTATAATCGTGAAACCATCGGATTATTCCTGAAGTATGCGGAAACGGTATTTACCCGGTACAAGGATAAAGTTAAATACTGGCTGACCTTCAATGAGATCAATACTCCTCTGATGATGTACCCGAACGGAATGAGTAATCTGTATAGTCTCGGGTTAATGGAGAAAGAAGATCTTGAGGCAGTAGAACCGATTCGTTTATCTACTCTGAAGGATGTACCGCAGAAGAAGTGGACTGCTCTGCACCATGAGTTTATTGCCAGTGCTCTGGCGGTAAAACTGGGTCATTCCATTAATCCTGACTTTATGATCGGCAATATGATCTGTCATATCACGTTATATCCGTTAACACCAAATCCTGTGGATATGCTGGCAGCACAGACGGAAGATGACCTGAAGAATAATCTCTGCGGAGATGTACAGGTTCGTGGTGAATATCCTGCGTATGTCTACAGATACTGGGAGGAACACGATATTGATTCATCCTTTATTCTGGAAGGTGATGAAGAGATCCTCAAGGAAGGCACTGTAGACATGTACACATTCTCTTATTACATGTCCAACTGTGTCACCGTGAAGGAGGACGCGGAACAGATCAAGGGAAATATGTCTCTAGGCGCCAAGAACCCGTATCTGAAGGCTTCGGACTGGGGCTGGCAGATCGATCCAGTTGGTTTAAGATGGACGTTAAACAAGCTTGCGGCTCGTTATCCGCATGTGCCTCTGATGGTTGTGGAGAACGGCTTCGGTGCTTTTGACAAGATGGAAGAAGATGGATCTGTCCATGATCCTTACAGAATCGATTACTTCCGTGCGCATATTCAAGCCATGGGTGAAGCGGTAGACGATGGTGTTCCTCTGATTGGTTATACGACCTGGGGACCGGTTGACCTGGTATCCGCAAGTACCGGGGAATACGCCAAGAGATATGGTTTTATCTACGTGAATCGTCATGATGACGGTACCGGAGATTTCTCCAGAAGCAGAAAAGATTCCTTCTTCTGGTACAAGAAAGTCTGTGAATCCAACGGCGAAGATCTTGACTGAAGATTACATGTAAACTAATAAATATCCACCGGCTTAGCCGGTGGTTTTACATATGCGGGCATAGCCCTGCTCTCAGAGCTGCGCCTTACAGCGCAAATGTGGTCTGCGCGAGCACTCTATCTCTTATTACCCGTAAACGGGTCTTCAATCTCCAGT
>JAFWFE010000031.1 GCA_017512555.1 Solobacterium sp.
AGTCGCACGTTTCCGGAAATTCTCAGGTAACCTGTCTCCATATTTTACGAACACTTCATATGGAACATCACGCAGTCTTGTATCTGCGAACTTTCCATATTCTAAACCTGAGTAAGCTAATAAACTATATGCCGCTGCCTTGCATTCATCCTGCCGGAGATTGTATGCAGAGTTGGCCAGACTTCTCTCCAAGCCGCTGAAGAATACCGCAATCTTGAACGGCTTCATTCCCGCCGCTTTAGGTATCAAGGTATACGTATCATCCTTGCAGTCCAAATACAGCAACTCATCCTTTTTGCATAGCACTTCACAGCTCTGATCCAGTTTCCCGCAGTTGACTCCGACATATTTGTTTTCAGCCGCTTTGGCCAGGTTGATCGTCTCCCAGGGTTCTAACTTTATCCCATTCACCTTTGCTAACGCTGTCATGAAACAGATGATTACGGATGCGGAAGAACTCAGGCCGCCGATCGGAAGAGTACCTTCAATCACAGCACTGATGCCGTATCGCAGTGGATACTTCTCCAAAAGCATCTTTGCCGCTCCCCGCATATGGTCAGCCCAGTCACCGACCTTTTCATCCGGAACAGAATTGACGTGGAACTGAGCACGCTTCGGGAAGTTCAGAGACTGAAGTTCCACCACCCCATTCTCTTTTTTGCTGTAGGCAATATGAATTCCTTTATCAATGGCAAATCCGTTGATCTTACCGAACTGATGATCAATGTGAGCTCCAAGGGGTGAAATTCGATACGGGCAGAAAGCAACGGCTTCTGGGTCTTTTCCATACGTATTGTAATAGACTTCTTCACAGTGCATTGTCATTTCTCATTCCCTTGCTTTCCATAGTATTCCGCAAACCATTCAGCGAAATGCCTAAGGCCTTTACGTATCCCGATCTTGGGTGTGAAGCCGTAGTCTTCTTCCAGTGCAGTACTATCCGCATACGTAATCGGTACATCCCCTGCCTGCATGCCTACCAGTTCTCTGTGGCCTTCGAAGTCATAATCTTTCGGCAGTACGCCTGCTCTTACAAGTTCTTCCTGTAACGTGCTGATGTAATCCAGCAGGTTTTCCGGTGTTCCTCCGCCGATGTTATATACAGCATAAGGAGGCACAGGCAATCCATCTTCCCCAACCGCTTTCTCCGGAGCTCCCTGCATGACTCTCAATATACCTTCCACAATATCGTCAACATACGTGAAATCCCTCTTCATGTTTCCGTAGTTGAAGATCTTGATTGTCTCCCCTTTTACCAGTTTCTGTGTCGCACTGAAGTAGAACATATCAGGTCTTCCGGCCGGCCCATATACAGTGAAGAAACGTAATCCTGTGCTAGGGATGTTGTAGAGCTTGGAGTAAGAGTGAGCTAAGAGTTCATTCGATTTCTTTGTTGCCGCATAGAGAGATACAGGATTGTCAACCTTGTCATCAACACTAAACGGCACTTTCTTGTTTCCACCGTAGACACTACTGCTACTCGCATAGACGAGATGCTCTACGCCTTTTGCTCCACCATCGCAACTATGCCTGCACGCTTCCAGAATGTTGTAAAAACCAATGATGTTGCTTTCGATATACACATCCGGATGGTCGATGCTGTATCTCACTCCAGCTTGTGCTGCGAGATTGACCACAATGTCCGGTTTGTAGGTTTGGAATATAGAATCCACCAGTTCTTTATCCGCTATGGAGCCGTGAATGAATATGTGATTAACAGCAGATGATTTAGCCACCTCTTCTATCAATCCCAACCTGTACTCTTTGAGCATTGGATCATAATAGTCATTCATATTGTCCAGGCTGATCACCGTACCGGAGGTAAGTGATTGAAGAAGACGAATCACAAGATTCGCTCCGATAAAACCGGGTGAGCCGGTTACCAGGATGGTTTTTCCGTTTAAATCGATATGAGATTTATTCATCATCTTTCAGTCCCTTCTGAAGAGGTCTCGTGTATAGACTTTGTCGGATACATCTCCCAATATATCCACATCATATCGATTCGCGAGAATAACATCCGATTCATTCTTGAATTTCTCCAGATCATTCACGACAACGGAACGATAAAACTCCGATCCATCCTCTAACGTAGGCTCATAGATGATGATGGGGATTCCCTTTGCCTTGATCCGCTTCATAACTCCCTGGATAGCAGAGGCACGGAAGTTATCGGAATTGCTCTTCATGGTAAGACGGTAGACACCGACTGTCTTAGGATTCTTAGCGATAATCTGATCGGCAATGAAATCTTTTCTTACTGTGTTGGACTTCACTACCGCTTCAATCATGGTCTGCGGTACATCCTTGTAGTTGGCAAGCAGCTGTTTGGTATCCTTCGGCAGGCAATATCCGCCATACCCGAACGAAGGGTTGTTATAGTGGCTGCCGATTCTCGGATCCATACAAACGCCGTCAATAATCATCTGTGTATCTAATCCTTTTGTCTGGGCGTACGTATCAAGTTCATTAAAGTAGGATACTCGGACAGCGAGATACGTATTAGCGAACAGTTTGATCGCTTCTGCTTCGGTAAGATGCGTCAGCAGTACCGGTATATTCTGCATGGGTTTTCCTGCCCGTTTTTCTTCTGTTCTTGCACCTTCAAGAAGCAGATCCGCAAACATTTTGGCCTCTTCCTTCTGATCATCATCACAGCCAACTACAATACGGCTCGGATGGAGATTATCGTAAAGAGCTTTCGACTCTCTCAGAAATTCCGGACTGAACAGAATGTTTCTTACCCCGTACTTCTCTCTCACTGACTCTGTATATCCAACCGGAATCGTAGATTTGATGACCATGAGGACATTCGGATTAACCTTCAGCGTCCACTCAATCGCATCTTCCACAGCGCTCGTATCAAAGAAATGGTTTACATCATCATAGTTAGTAGGCGTGGC
>JAFWFE010000032.1 GCA_017512555.1 Solobacterium sp.
AGAAACCAAGAGAAGTAAATGTTTGAATGAAACGACAGTTTTGGAGTAAACTGCCGTTTTATGTTTACGTTATCTGCTTTACAAGTTATATGTGGAAAGAGAGAATCATCGTAAATCCCTCATGCGTGCTGAATACTATAGATGATATAATTCAAACAGAGAGTAACCATGTATTACGGTAAGGAAAACGGGAGTATATCTGTAGTTAATCCTCTGTATCCCGGGATAGGGACGGTAGACGATCTTTATCATGTGCTGAAGGATGTCTGGTGTGCGGAGACCTGTACGCCGAGGATGCGAGCGCAATGGTCAAAAGAGAATTTCACACTTGGACAGTGTTCCATTACTGCGTTTCTGGTACAGGATCTGTTTGGCGGCGAGGTGTATGGTATACCCCTGGAAGACGGGAATTATCATTGTTTTAATCGTATTGACGGGAGAGATATTGATCTGACAAGCGAGCAGTTTCCCGGTGAAGTACTGGACTATACGCATGTATATCCACAGTCGAGAGATGCACATTTTGTGAAAGAAGAGAAGTACCGGAGATATCTGTTGTTACAGAAAAAGTTGAAAGAAAAAACAGGAGGTAACGGAGATGATTAAAGGTGTGATTGGTGTACTGGCAGTAATCGTTGTCTTAATCCTGGCGGGATACTTACGGCAGCGGTTAAACAACAAATCTCCGTATCAGAGTGCTGAAGTGAAGGTCGTAGATCTGCGTGAAGACAGACAGGACTATGAACCGGTAGCAGAAGCGGCAGTATCCCGCAGCGGGCTTTCTTCGGTCACGGAATATTATGTGACGTTTGAGAAGAAGAACGGGGAACGTGAGGAATTCCACATTAGTGAACAGGAGTATGGGTTCCTCCATGTTGGTGACAAGGGAAAACTGTCTTATCATGGAACACAGTATCTGGGTTTTGACAAAACCGCATAGTATATACAAAAGGAGAACAGGAATGAGTAAGTTGTATGCAGGGGCAGGAAAAGTAACGATTGATCCGCCAAGGGAGTATTATCCGTTTCCGACGAATTTCGGTATGACAGAAGAGAGCAGGAATCCCTGCCATGTCCGTGCATTGGCTTTGGATAATACAGAGAAGAAGATCTTGTTTGTGGTCTTTGAGATGAGTGATATTCCTTCACATCCGGATCTGATGAAGAGACTCAGTGAGGCTTCCGGGTATAAAGAAGAAGAGATCATCGTTGCGGTTACTCATAATCATTCTGCTCCGAATGACCGCAGTAAGATGGTGAAAGGGGCGGATGACAAGTTCGCTTTCTTTAAGGAATATGCGGTAACACAAGCCTGTACGGCAGTCCGGCAGGCTGTTTCAAGTATGCGTAAGGCAAAGATCGGGTACGGAGAGATACAGAGTTATTGTAATGTGAACCGGGATAAGAAGACGGCGTATGGTTTCTGGGTGGAAGGCCCGGCATACGATCTGTATTCCAATCATACGTTAGCTGTAGTCAAGATCACGGATGAACATGACCAGATGATTGCGGCAATGCTGAACTTCGGTGCCCATGCGGTATGCGCGTTCTGTGAGAAGGACGCTGACGGCAAGATCAAGAGTTCTTCCAATTTCCCGGGGATCGCCTGTGAGTTTGTGGAGAACCACTACGGGAACGATGCCGTGTGTATCTGGACTTCCGGAGCTGCCGGGAACCAGGATCCTCTGTTGTTTGAGTACCAGTACAAGGAATACGAAGACGGATATGTCACAAGACTGGATTATCCGGATGGTACAGGGTATCTGAACATGGATATTCTCGGTACGCAGCAGGGCGCAGACGCGGTACAGTGCCTGGAATCTATCGTGACAGCAGAGGAAGACGAAATCGCCTTGATTACTTCTTCTGTGCAGATTCCCGCAAGGATGAAAGATCCTTCGTTCAAGATCCCTCCGTTTGGTCTGCGTATGGGCGGACGCGGAGAGAGAAAGCCGGGAGATCTGCCGGTGATGCCGGAACTGCCGAAGATGGTGCCGGATCCCGACAGGATGCTGGATGTGGCGGTACAGGGGATCCGTCTTGGCCATATCGGTATTTTGCTGACCAGCGCGGAGATCTACGCGGAGATCGGCAGAGACATGATGAAGGCCAGCGGACTGGACAATGTATTCGTGATCACACATATTCCGGGTGACGGCGGCTATACGTTGGATAAAGGCTCTGCGGACCACCTGGTCTTCCAGTCTTTCGGTGCAGTGGAACCGGGAAGTATGGATGAACCGCTGGCAGAGAAAGCCAGAGAATTATCGCAAAAATTATTCAAAAATTAGCACTCACCTATTGACAGTGCTAAAGAAAAAGACTATAACAGAATTGAACAGAGGAACAGAGAAGATCCTACATTGATATAGAATCCAAACCCTCCATTCCCTTGCTCAGACATAGTTCATACATTGAACATGAAGATGAGTAAAGGAGGTAGTAACTATGTTGAGACCTGGATTTTTCACAGAGAATTTGTTTGATGACTGGATGGATGATTTCGAGAAGGAGTTCCGCGGTATAGATCGTAAACTGTACGGGAAACGCGCAGGAAGAGAGATGCTGACGGATGTCCGCGAACATGAAGATCATTATCAGGTAGAGGTAGATCTGCCTGGCTTCAAGAAGGAGAATATCCAGCTGGAGCTGAAGGACGGATATCTGACCATCACGGCAGCGAAAGGCCTGGATCAGGACACCAAGAATACCCAGGGTAAGATCGTAAGGCAGGAGAGATATGCCGGAACCCTGCAGAGAAGCTTCTACGTTGGTGAACAGATCACCCCGGAGGAGATCAAAGCGAAATTCGAAGATGGTGTACTGACTCTGGAAGTACCGAAGAAGGATCAGGAAGCACTGCCGCATAAGACAACAATTATGATCGAATAGAAAGAAAAGAACTGCTCAGGCAGTTCTTTTTTATCCCGTTTTTTCAGTTTTCCGGAGATCTGTCAGTGTCCGGTACTACTGGCGCGCAAATACGGTCAGTACATGGATGTACGGATTCTGTTCGATATACTCTCTCATCAGGACATCGTCTACAGGATCATAGAGATAGAATTCTTCTTCGCCATCGTCTGTGACAGTGAAGCTTCCTTCCGGGTTCGCTACCCAGGTAACTTCTTTTTCCAGTTTGTCCGGTCCGGCAATGATCAGAATCATTCCGGTCCCATCCTCATTGAAGGTATAGACGTTTTCCTTCTCTTCAAACATGGAAGCGTGATCTTCTTCCTTTACTTCTACAGGGTTTTCTCCTTCTTTCTCAGAGACAAGAACCTGGGATAACTGCCAGGAACCGACGATCGCTGCTTTATTGGACTCTGTTGTGACCTGAGGGGCAGCGGACTCCGCGGGTTTGTCTGTTTTGGCGCAGGCAGTCACGTTCAACATAAGCACAGATGCCAGGACTGCCGCAATCTTGTTATATTTCATGTTTATTCTCCGTTTCAGCGTTTTACGCAAGAATAGTTTACTTTTTTTTGCGGTGAAATCAATACCTGTTTCAGTCTTTCATGCTGGTATAGAAAGATAATGCACCGAGTAAGTTGGCATCGTTGCCGAAAGTACAGGTAACGATTTCCGGTTTGGAGAAGGGCAGCGGGAATTCGCCGGAGAATAGTTTGTCTATACCGTTACGGATTGACTCTGTGACTTCTTTTCTGGCACTGATTCCGCCTCCGATCGCGTACCGTTCAAGATCCAGGACGCATTGTACAGACATGATACCGATTGCCGTATGCATACCAAAGGCTTCCAGAGCTTCAGCCGCCTCCTTTTCACCGGCATCGTAGGCTTCAAAGAAACTTATTCCGTTCACTGTCTGTAAGGCTTCCATTGCGGGTATTCCCTTTATTTCCGCATACCGCAGGATCAAGCCTGTAGCGCTTCCGTGTCCGGCAAACACGCTTCCCATTCCCTGCCAGCTGAAACCGTTTTTTGCCAGGCTTTCCAGATCACATACCAAGGCGGATAGCTCTCCGGCTCCTCCGGATCGTCCCATCCAGACATCGTGATTCAGCACAATCCCTCCACCGGTACCTGTCCCCAGGACAATGACTGCACCGTTATCCACATCTTTCAGGGATCCCTGGGCGACTTCTGCCTTGGCTGCGCATTTGCCGTCATTGGCGATCACGACATCTGTGCCGATGCGTTCACGGAGTAATTCCGCAAACGGTGTATCCTTGATGAATCCGTAAGCACCTCCGGTATAGGCGATTCCTTTCCTGGTATCGATCCTGCCCGGCATGGATACTGCCGCACCTTCATATTTACCTTTATACTCTTCCGCAATCTCTTCCATCACATCCAGTAAATGGTCCAGATTATCTGTTGGGGAAGGAACTTTATTCTGCTCAATTACCTTGCCGGATTCATCCATCAATGCATATTTGATGAATGTACCGCCCAGATCATACACAAGAAACTGCCGCATAACACTACCTCCTGCTGTTTCTGCTTATATCTTACCATAAGGAACTGTGAATACCTGTTCAATAACGATCTGCACTCCCGATAACCCAAAAGAGTTTCATACAACCTTTTGTATTCTTCACACAAAATAAACAAAGTCATGTGATAATATAAATACTCCGAAAGGAAGAATATGTTACAAATCAAGGATATTTGTAAAGAATACAGAACTGGTTCACTGGTACAGAAAGCCCTGGACCATGTAAGCCTGAATCTGAGAGATAATGAATTCGTTGCCATTCTCGGACCCAGCGGTTCCGGAAAGACAACGCTTTTGAACATTGTCGGAGGACTTGACCGGTATGACAGCGGTGATCTGATCATCAACGGTATCTCCACGAAGAAGTACAAAGACAGAGACTGGGACTCTTATCGTAACCATACGATTGGTTTTGTCTTCCAGAGTTATAACCTGATTCCTCACCAGACGGTACTGGCGAATGTGGAACTGGCACTGACGATCAGCGGTATATCCGGCAGTGAACGCAGAAGAAGAGCACAGGATGCCTTACGTAAGGTAGGTCTTGGGGATCAGATGCACAAGAAACCTGCGCAGATGTCCGGCGGACAGATGCAGAGAGTAGCGATTGCCCGTGCCCTGGTCAACGATCCGGATATCCTGCTGGCAGATGAACCTACCGGTGCCCTGGATACAGAGACAAGTATTCAGGTCATGGATTTGTTAAAAGAAGTTGCCAGTGACCGTCTAGTCGTCATGGTTACCCATAATCCGGAACTGGCAGAGAAATATGCGACACGTATTGTCAACCTGAAAGATGGAAAGATCATCGGGGATTCGGATCCGTTTATCTTGGATGACGCAGATACAACACCTCCTGTACACAAGAATATGGGAAGATCCTCCATGTCTTTTCTGACTGCCCTGGCATTGAGTTTCAACAATCTTCGTACAAAGCTGACACGTACGATCCTGGTGGCTTTTGCGGGTTCCATCGGTATTATCGGTATCGCTTTGATTATGTCTCTGTCCAACGGGGTAAACCAGTATATCAAGAATATTGAGGAAGAAACCCTGCTGGAATATCCTCTGGAGATTCAAAACAATAGTGTATCGTTATCCGCGTTTGTGGAGATGCCGGAGACAGAAGAAAAAGAAGACGCGAATGTAAAAGAGAGGCGTGTAGCATCTTCGTTGTTCTCCCGGGTGAGTGCCAATGACCTGGCATCTTTAAAGGACTACTTTGAAGGACCGGACAGTCATATCTATAACTATGCCAAGGCAATTGAATATACCTATAACGTTACACCGCTGATCTATCGTGTGGATGAAGAGAACCAGACCGTCCGTCAGGTTAATCCGGATAAGTCCTTTGATGTGCTGGGCTTTAATTCTTCTTCGTTCATGTTGTCTTCCATGCGTATGGAGATCTTCCGGGCATTACCGAAAGATACCGCGTTATTCCGGGATTCTTATGATGTCATGGCAGGACACTGGCCGCAGAATTACAACGAGTGCGTACTTGTCGTATCCCAGTCCGGACGGATCAGTGACCTGGTGTTGTATACCCTGGGTCTGAAGGATGCGGATGAATTAGATAAAATGTTGGAATCTTTCTCGGCAGGAGAGAGTGTCAAAGATGCGGAAGGACCTCTGCGGGTATTCCGGTACGATGAATTTCTGGGAATTACGTTCAAGCTTGTGGATCATTACGCGAAATATGTCTATGACTCGGAATATGAAGTATGGACAGATAAGAGTGAGGACAAGAAGTATATCTATGATCTGGCGGTAAACGGTGAAGACCTGAAGATCGTGGGTGTTGTACAGCCAAGAGAAGACGCGTCGGTAACGATGTTACAGGGTGGTATATACTACCCGGAATCTCTGGTTACCCACATGATCGAGAATTCCCGTAACAGCCGGATCACCCAGTTACAGCTGGCAGATCCTTCCCAGGATGTCTTCACCGGCAAGGGGTTTAACGAAGACAGAGATGATGCCTCACTGAATCTGGAGACCTTGTTCCAGGTGGATACGGAAGCGTTAAACCGGGTATTCTCGTTTGATTCCAGCAAGATGACTATTGATTCTTCTGTGTTCGCGAATCTGGATATGAGTGATATGGATATGTCCGGTCTGATTGATCCGAATGCGTTATCCGGATCCATGCCAGGGGTATCCGAAGAAGAACTGATGAAAGCTCTGAGTCAGATTGAAATTGAGGTTAACTCCAAGAACCTCATGGAGATGTTCAAGGATATCCTGGAGGGATATCAGGAATATGCGTCCAAGGATCCTTCCACGGACTATGAGAAGCTTGGGGCTGCCGTCTGGCAGTATCTCCAGACCGAAGAAGCCAGAGAGCTGTTGACCAAAGATCTGACCGAAATCATCCGGGAGAATGAACTGGACACCATAACCAATGAATATATCCAGAACCTGGTAACCCAGGTCATGTCCGGGTATACCCAGTATGTCATCACCGAAGGAAAAGATCCGGAGAACTTCGATGAGAACATGCAGGAGTATCTGGCAACACCGGAAGCACAGGCAATCATCAATGAACAGTTAACCGCATTGTTTGATGACCTTGCGGCGCATCCGATTCCCGAAGATCAGATGGATAAACTGACCAAGGACCTGACAGACGGATACCAGAGTTATGCGGAAGAAAACTCTCTTCCGGAACCGGAGAAACTATTATCTTCATTCCAGAAGTATTTACAGACGGAAGACGGCAAGGAAAGACTGACCAAGGGAATTGAATCCTCCGTGAACACAAAGAAACTGGAGAAGTCCCTCTCGGAAGCACTGGGATCCATGTTCTCGGGAATTGCCGGATCTCTCGGGGAAGCGATTGCGTCAGGACTGACTTCGTTTATGGAACAGTTTGCGGGAAAGATTGAAACGGTGATGACGAGCGCTGTAGAACAGATCGCCACCAACATGAACGACACTTTCTCCATCCATCCGGAGGAGTTTGCGAAAGCCATATCCATGAACATGGATGAACAGGAGCTCTCAGAGTTACTGACATCCCTGATGTCCAAACAGCCCGCTTCGTATGAATCCAACCTGAAACTGCTTGGTTACGCGGATATCCGGAAGCCTTACGCGATCACGATCTATCCCAGAGATTTTGAGGGTAAAGGTAAGATCATCGAGATTCTGGATGAGTATAACGAACGTATGCGGTTCCTGGATGAAGAGAAAGTCATTACCTACACCGATACCGTAGGATTACTGATGTCATCCGTTACGGATATCATCAATGCGATCAGTTATGTGTTGATAGCATTTGTGGCAATCTCCCTGGTCGTATCTTCAATCATGATCGGTGTCATCACGTATATCAGTGTATTGGAGAGAAGAAAAGAAATCGGTATCTTGCGTGCCATCGGTGCCTCCAAGCGGAATGTCTCTTCCGTATTCAACGCGGAGACCTTCATCATTGGATTACTGGCAGGTTTGTTCGGTATCGGTATCACACTGTTATTATTGATCCCGGGTAATATGCTGATCCACCACCTGACCGACGCGGATATCTGGGCAAGACTGCCTGTGACAGGTGCGGTAACCCTGGTGATCCTGAGTGTTGTACTAACCTTGATTGGAGGCTTGCTGCCGTCAAGAAAAGCTGCCAAGAGCGATCCTGTAGCAGCCTTAAGATCTGAATAAACCGGAGAGAAATCTCTGGTTTTTTATTGGAGGATCATGAACGCGCCGATGGTGTTGATCGCCAGATTCGCGCACGCATGCACAAACCAGCAGGCCAGAAGATTATCTTCCCGGATACAGATATACTGCAGAAACAATCCTGCCCCGGCCAGGCCTGCAATACACAGTATAAGGATCAGAGGGTTAAACCAGGTAAAGACGATTCCCAGGTGGTAGACCGCAAACAACAGACTGCTGAATAATACCCCGGATACAGGGAGATTCCGGTCCTCAAAAACCGTATAGAGAAAACCCCGGAACAAGGCTTCTTCCAGGAAAGAATTGACTACGATGATATAGGAGAAGATCAGGATAAAGTTATTCCTGGTCAGACCTTCTTTCTGGAATAAACTGCTTTTTATCGCAGAGAGATCGATCTGATTCTGTAATAAGAAGTACGCCCCGAGAATAAACAGATAAGCGAAGACCATGAACAGGATCAACTTTCCGGAAGGGAATCTCTTACGTATCCGTAACAAGTCCCGAATCTTCTCTTTTGTTATCCCGGAGTAGATTAAAACCACGAGTGAAAAGATCAGGATCTTCCACAGACTCTTGATCAGATATGCCGGCTGGATCACCGCTTCGATATACATCAGGATACCGACAGCGAACGCGGATAATACGGCGGCTAAAACGATTTGCGGGTCAAACTTCTTCATGACAAGAATACCTGTATTACAAACTCATATAAGACATGAGTTTTTCTTTGATCAGCGGATCATTTACCGGGATTGCCTGTATATCCCAGTATTGGGAAGGCGCAGCACCGGCAATAATCTGGTTTCTGTACTCAGACGGCAACATCCTCAACATATCCTTAAACCTTGCGTTAAAGGACTTCAGATCAGAGAACCCATGCGTCAGGGCAATCTCTGTCAGGGGCAGATCCGTCGTAACCAGGTCCTGTATGGCTTTCTGAAGACGCAGACGCATCAGGTAATCATAGAAACGTATACCCAGATTCTGGTGGAATAGAGTAGAGATATAAGTACGGTTGTACCCCGTCAGACTAGCGATATCTTCCAGGGAGATCTTCTCTTGGTAATGGTCCTCAATATACTCCAGAACCGTGCGCAGGATCCTCAGGGTATCTTCATTGTCCTGTGAACCGGAATCTGTGATCTCCGACTCAAACATTGTACATAACGTACCAATTAACATCTCCAGACTGGCTTTGGCCATATACTGGGAATACGCGTCATTTACAGATAAATACTGCAGGATCTGCGCCGCAAACATCCGGATCCTCTTATACGCGGGATTATTCCTGCTGGAAGAATCGGAAAGACAGTGTGTAAACCGGAGAGACTGTCCTCTTTTGATAAACTGTTTCAATCCAAGCGAAGAAAAGTGCAGCACAAACGCTACTGTTCCTTCCGGATCACAGTAGGACGCATGTCCACAGTTGGGATTGACCAGTACGACATCATCTTCTTCGAGATCAATCAGATCTGTGCCCTGGTAGAAGTGCTGCTTACCCTGCAGGAGGATATTCAGTTCATAGTCGTCATTATGCCAGTGATAACGAAAGTTATGTACCTGATGTACATAGACTTCCACGTACAGATTGTCTTTCGGCCATGCCATCTTGTAACGATTCTCTGCCATGTCAGCACCTCCTATAATCCAAACATTTTCCCTGTGATAATATTTTGACACTTTATTGAGCGATAATCTCAGAAGAGTAAATCAGGCGGTAAATTATGCGGTAACACGTAAAGTAACCGCTTTCTTTTCATTTATTCTATCATGGTTCATATTCCACGAAGACAGGGAAATTGTTTGGATGTTTATCGCTGAAGAATCATTTTTCTCCTTCTCGATTTAACATGGTTTTACAGAATTGCCGGAAAAAGTCCCGAAGAAATGAATTTCGTGTTGTCATCAATACCGATAAATTGTAATCGTCAAGAAAGTCTGAAAAAGACAGAAAGGGGAACAACATGACATCACAAATGTATTTATGTCTCGGCTTATTCGTCTTCTTGATCGGCGGATATGTATTTGCCAAAAGATTAAAGACAACAAACGGCGTCGTCGCTCTCTGCGCAATCATTCTTACCGCATGGTCCGGCCTGGTCGATCCTAAAGCGGTTCTCGCCAACTTCGCGAACCAGAACGTTCTGCTCATCACCGGTATGTTCATCGTCGCGGCAGGCTTCAACCGTACACAGGCGGTAAACAAGCTGTCCAGCGCAGTCTATAAGATCGCCGGCGGTAACTTCACTGTTATGATGGCAGGCTATATGCTGGTGACATTCCTGCTTGCCAACCTGATCCCGAGTCCGGTCGCTGTATTCACGATCATGGCACCGATGCTGAGCGCTACCTGTGAGGAAGCAGGCATCAGCCCTTCCAAGGCAATCTTCTCCATGGGTCTTGTGGCAGTCGGTACATGTAACGTATTACCGATCGGTACAGGCGCTACCACATTCGCTACCCAGAACGGTTATCTGGAATCCTATGGTTATACAGACTATCAGATGCAGCTGCTGGATCCGTTCAAGGGAAGAATTCTCTCCGCTGTTATTATCTTAGCTTATGCGATTCTCGTCGCTCCTAAGTTTGCACCGGCAGAGCCCAGCATTCCTATTACAGGACATGAAAACTCCGGTAAAGGCGCTAAGAAACAGGAACCGCTTCCTCCTCTGCAGGAATTCCTCGGTTACTTCCTGTTTGCCCTGACAACCGTAGGATTGATCTTCTCCAGTAAGCTTGGTCTGGCCAACTGGCAGGTAGCGATGACCGGTGCAACATTGGAAGTAGTTACCGGTGTCTTAAAACCGAAAGAAGCGACCAATGCTGTCCCGTTCATGATCGTATTAATGCTTATTGCAGCTCTGTCTGTCGGCGGCGCGATGGTTGCCTGCGGACTTGGTGACCTGATCGGTGAAAAACTTGCGGCTGCATTAGGCGGTACT
>JAFWFE010000033.1 GCA_017512555.1 Solobacterium sp.
AAAAACCTCCTCTTATTCCTTTCGTTGTAGTTTCGCAGACCACACACGAAATTATAAGCCAGGAGGCTTTTTTTCATGATCTCTCCGCTAAAGCTTTTTGGACCCCCCAGACTATCTGGGGGTTTTAATGGCTTTGCCAAGCCAAGTAAAAAGCCATGCACGCATGGCTTTTTAATACTTAGTTATAAGTAATCTGCAGATGACCACTAAAGCGTGATCGTCTTTTCTGCTGTACCGGCTTTTTCCTGTACAGCTTTGATACTGATTGTATCTCCCTTGTCTGCCTTGATCAGCCAGGTGATTTTTTTTCTGGCTTTGGCATTCGCGGATGTGGAGATATTTCCGTAGAAGTGAATACCTGTATCAGTCCGGCTGTATCCGGAAAGATGTCCGATCTCTGTTTCTGCCTTTCCTGCCAGTAATATTCCACCCTGGATCATCACCTTTACCTCTTTCGCTTCCTTCACCTTGATGGCTTCATCCGAGAGGTTGGTAGGAAGATATCCTAGATTGCCTATAATTGCGGTAACTTCGAAGATTCCGGGTTCTTTCTCCTCTGCCTGCATAGAATCAATCACCAATCTTGGCATTGCCTTGGCAAAGCGGATATTGAAGCGTGTATCTCTTTCACATTCTTCCTGCAGGAAATTCTCCGGCGGATTCTGGTGGGTCCACTTGTAGTTAAACCCGCCAAGTTCCACTTTTCCGAAAACAGGATGATCAAATGTCTGCCAGTCACTGTAGTACTGCGGCGCATTCTCCTTCACCCACTTCATGCATGCATTGAAGCGCTGGATCCCTTTTTCGATGTTGAACATCTCCGGACCCCAATCTTCAGGAACACCGGCTCTTGTCGCAAGATCCCAGAACTCCATCGTATACGCGGGAATACCTTTGGTCTGGAAGCACCAGTCATCGAAAGCACCGGAGTCAAATTCATCCTGATCCGTCATGAACGAATCGAAAATATTCATCGGTTTGTAGTTCAGTTCCTGCTTTGCCATCTCAGCGATTGCCTTGAAAGCCTTGATGTCGTCCGGATAAGCAGTCTTCGCAGGTCTTGTGCCGGGCGGATACAGAATCAAACCGCCGCTGGTATGACCGATGGCAGCGCCGCCGATATTGGGGTGATGAATCACAAAGTCCACCAGTGCCTTTGTCTCGGGATTACTCAGGGGATATTCTCCTGCGCCGGATTGTCTGTGGTCCGCAAACCATCCGTAGGGGAAGTTCCGGTTAAAATCCAGACCCCAGGGAGACTTCTTGGATTTCAGGTTCTCATCACCTTCATAACTCTCCAGTTCACCCTCGGGATAGATATCGTAGAATTCGCCTTCGGTCTCTCCGGGATCACGCAGGATCATACTGCCTTCGTTCTCAGGATCTTTCTTCCAGGCACCGTAGGGTGTAGGAATACGCATCATACGGATCACACCGTCCCCGTCGAGATCTTCACCACTGATTCCGCCGTCTTCCGGACGATATTCTCTGTTGGCAGAACGGAGTGTATACGGAGTACTGAGGTACTTTTCCGCCCCGTCCGGTGTTACTCTCGGTATGACATAGATCGTCATCGTATCAAGGAGCTTCGTACATGTTTCATCACTGCCGTAATTGGTAAGCAGATAATCGATCGTATGCATCGCTGTCATCGAACTGGTTACTTCTCCGGCATGGATATTACCGTCAAGGTACCATCCCGGTTTGGACAAGGCTTCTCCGGTTTTCGTATTAGTCAGAGTAACCGCAAACTGTTCTCTTCCTTCCAGAGTGATGCAGTTGGCTTCAACATGGCAGAGTTCCGGATATGTCTGTGTGAAGTTCTCCAGCGCTTCCTTCATTTCCGCATAGTTGAAATAGTGGTCATAGCTTAGCGTTGTCTTCATAGATCTTTCTTTCTATTTTTCCAGGGCAAGGATCTGGTCTTCCACGTACATCTGCTGCAGAGACCCAGCCTGTGCCATGATGTGCTTACCGACGAAGTCTTGCAGGGTCTTGTAGTTCTCTGCGTCCTTGGCAAGTACGATCAGAGTGTGGAAGTTGACATCATCATCACCGGAATAACCAACGGAGAGTTCAAAGGCTTCTGCTCTGTCTTCTTTCCATCCAAGGCCGGAGAAGGCGATATCTGCTTTTCCTGTATCCACAGCGGTTAATACAGCACTGAAGTCCATGGTTTCGATCTGCAGGTCAACACCGAGGCATTCTGCCACATACTTGGCCATCATCATTTCGGAGCCCCAGATCACGAAGTCATCATCGATCCACTCGGCAGCAGGATAGTCCGGAGATGTCGCAACTACAAGTACACCCTTATCCAGTACGGATTTGAGAAGTCCGTCCGCGTTGGAGAGATCTAATTCAGGTTTCTCATAGTTGTTGATGTTGATCAGGTAGTTGTATTTGTCATCCGGTGTTCTTCCGGCGAAGACATCCATATCACCGACGATGGCATTGGCTGACTCATCATCTGTGCCGGACTGTTTCTTGGCAATGGCTGTCCAGTAGGTATAGTAGTTATCTGTGTACTGTGAAGGAACCTTGCCTGTTTCATGTGATGTCGCAAAGGTAATACACTCATTGACTGCTTCAATCAGAGATGTTTCACCTTTCTTCGCGGCTGCCACATTCCCTTCGTAATCACCGTAGATCGATAAATCGAAGTTGATCCCGGACATGGCGAACTGTCCGTTGGACTGGTCGACATAGTTCTTGGCGGTAGTACCGTCAAGAGCGACCGCGTCACATTTGCCGGAAGACAGTGCCAGGATTGCCTGATCAAGTGTACTGACCAGTTCCAGTTCGGTTTTATCGTTCTTTTTGCCGGATGAACAGGCTGTCATGGATATAGCCAGAAGGAACGCTGCTGAAGCTTTACATACTTTGTTGAATTTCATTTTCTTTTCTCCTCTATCTGTTTATAATAAATATCCACCGGCTTAGCCGGTGGTTTTACATATGCGGGCATAGCCCTGCTCTCAGAGCTGCGCCTTACAGCGCAAATGTGGTCTGCGCGAGCACTCTATCTCTTATTACCCGTAAACGGGTCTTCAATCTCCAG
>JAFWFE010000034.1 GCA_017512555.1 Solobacterium sp.
CCGTGTCTCAGTCCCAATGTGGCCGTTCACCCTCTCAGGCCGGCTATGCATCATCGCCTTGGTGAGCCGTTACCTCACCAACAAGCTAATGCACCATAAACCCATCTATTTGTGTAGTAATCCTTTAATAACAGGAGGATGCCCTCCCGTTACCTATCCGGTATTAGCACTCGTTTCCAAGCGTTATCCCAGTCCTTATAGGTAGGTTGTTTATGTATTACTCACCCGTTCGCCACTGGATCATCTAGCAAGCTAGAATCACCCGTACGACTTGCATGTATTAGGCCCGCCGCCAGCGTTAATCCTGAGCCAGGATCAAGCTCTCCATTTGAAATTAGCTCATTAACACTGACTTTCGTCAGTTATATCCTTACATAAATTCTTTGACGTTTTCGTTGCTTAATTCCTATTCAGTTTTCAAAGATCACTCGCGTCCACTCACCGTGGCGCAATTCAGTATCTTACCGCACTGTCTAGATGTTGTCAACACTTTTTTTAATTTTTTTCAAAATCTTTTTTGTGATGACGCCGTCTGTTTTTTGCGGTGCTCTAAGATACTAACATTACCGCAATACCCTGTCAACAACTTTTTTCAACTTTTTTTAAATTATTTTTTGGTACCGTTTTCATATGTTTTATGGCTTTGATAAAAGGGTTCTCGCACCTATCCAGAACTCCTTTTTACCTTCATCTATTGTCTTCTTGTATATGTTTATATTTATATTTTTTATTTCAATATCTGTGTTACAGTCAGGTTCAGACGTTCAGCCATATCTTCCGCTGCCTGTACCGCGTAATCATTCAGATCCTGCGGACGATGTGCATCAGATCCGACCAGATAACGCAGCTTGTATTCTCCGGATAAACGGAAGGCATCTTCAGACGGATAAGCCCTGTGGCTTCGTATCCCGCCGCAGTTGATCTCTACAGGAATATCCAGTTTCTCACATTGCGCAAAGATCATCCGCATTGCCTGTTCTGCCGCATCATCCCAGCCGCCGGCGTATTTCTCCAGCACACAATCCGGATGCGCAACAAACCGGAACAATCCGCTTTCCAGACCTGCGCATACTTCTTCCGCGTAGATAAACAGATCTTCTTCCGGTTTTGTGCGGAATACACTGTGGTCATGCGCTGCACCGTAATTGTGATGCCCCAGGATCAGCATCTCATAGCCATACTCTTCGATAAACATCCGGTATACATCGCAGTCTTCCGGATAGTATTCACACTCAAAGCCCTTGATCACACGGATCTGGTCTTTAAAACGTTGTTTTACTTCATTCAGTGCATGGTCATACATCGGGAATTCTTCCCATGGTAACCAGGAGAATCCTTCACGATGAGGCACATGTTCGGTAAAGGCGATCTCTTTCAGGCCATGGTGTATCGCTTCCTGTACAAAGTCTTCCAGTTCCCCTTTGCCATGACGGCACCAGCGGGAATGGGTATGATAGTTCGCAATCATTTCAGATTTCCCCGGTATAGTTCAAAGCGATACTTCTGTTGGATCTGCGGGTATTTCTCATGATCTGTCTCTTCCATGAACATCGTCACCGGACGGGCATAGATTTTCTGGTCTCCGTAGAGGGCCTGGTATACCATCAGTTTCTCACCGGTTTCGGTATGTTCTGCTTCTCCGATGATCTTGTACAGATATTGTGTTCCTTCCGCATCCAGTTCTCTTTTGAAGTGCTGTACGATATCTCCTTGTTTAAATCCTCTGTTCATCTGTGATCCTCCGTACGGTTTTATTCTATCATGACTTATTTTCAAAACTGAGGCTGTTTCAGCCCGTTCTTCGCATTTCTTCCGGGAAAGCAGAAGAATTACCCGTTGCTTTGATCATCCTCTGCCAGCGCGAAAAAAGCGCCTTTTCAGACGCTATAGTTTTACGATCTCCGTGAGGTCATACTGTGGTCCGGTTTCTTCATAAGAAATCACACCGGAAGCCAGTCTGGCACCACAATACGCAAACACATCTCTGCCGTGGAAGATATCGGACTTATCCGACCAGGGATTCCCTTTGTAGCGGTTGATCGTCTGATCAATCTCACGCACTTCGGAAACACCCACGGTATCCGCCAGTACCTGCAAGATCCCGTTATCCGGTGTCACCACATAACATCCATTGGCTATCTTTGCCACAGATGCTTTCCTTGGTGTTCCTACACCGGGATCTACCACACTCACAAACACCGTGCCTGCAGGCCACAGCGGAATCACTTCTGCCAGATTCTCTCCGGCTTTCCTGATATCAAATTTGGGGACCTGATGCGTCAGATCAAAAACCTGCAGAGAAGGATCCACCAACATGCACATACCGGTCATTGATCCCGAAGAAGCACCTCCGAAATCTGTCTGTATTACGATATATCCCATTGCTCTACTCCTTCTCCAACACGATCTGCCACTCTTCACCGAAGCCGATTCCGTAGGTATGGATGAAATCCCCGCGGTTGATACCGACACCGATCACACCGTCACTGCTGTTGTACAGGACTTCCTGTCCTTCGGCCACCCAGCCAAACGAAGGCTGATACGCAATCTTCTTTACCAGTATACATTCATCCTTGTGCAGGATCTTTACCAGGATTTCCTCGCCGACCCGGAAACCTGCCTCTTCAAACACAGAGATGGGAATACTGCTTTCCAGATTCCCGAATGTACGCATCATATCGGTGATGATACCGGATACTTTGCCCGGTTCACAGGTATATCCCCACTGCGGGTAGGTGACGATTTCCGAAACCGGATACTCTTCTCCTACACCTTCATAGTCAATGATTCCGGAAGCCAGTTTTGCGGCACAATACGCAAACAGATCTCTGCCGTGGAAGATACTGACTTTCTCGGTTCCTTTCAGACGATTGCGGGTCTCATCAATCACCCGGATCTGTTCAATTCCCGGATTTTCCAGCAGTGGAGTAAGCGTACCATTGTCCGGCGTGACAACATAACTGCCGTTCTTCAGCAAAGCGATGCTTGCCCGGCGGGAGGTTCCTACCCCGGGATCCACCACACTGACAAAGATCGTCCCTGAAGGCCAGTAAGGAACCAGCATGCGCAGGGAACGTCCGGCAGCCCGCACATTGAACTTCTCGATGGTATGGTTGGCGTCATAGACCTTGAGCTCGGGATCCACTTTCAGACAGGTACCACGCATGGCACTGCCCCCGCCGATACCGAAATCGGTCTGGAATACGATCAGCGGTTTCATTCCTTGTTCACCGGTCCGATCACAACTTTATATACACTTAAGTCATATGCTTGTAACAGTTCCGGGAGTTCACGCTCACAGAAGCTGTCCTGGTTGATGGATATCTCCACATAATCATTGCTGCATTCATTCAGGATTGGTTCTCCGGGTTTTACCCAGCCGAAAGACTTATGGAACAACATGGTCTGATCATAAAGTACCTGATCTTCTTTCAGGATCTTTACTCTGGCCATATCTCCCACCTGAATACCAATCTCCTTGATCATCTCGTTGGGAATAGAGATGCCGGCATTGCCGAAATGATCGTGGGCAGAGGTAACTTCTCCATACGCGCAGCCATCCTGGATATATGCCTGAGGCATCGCAAAACGCACGATCTCTGAGACATCATACACAGGACCGACACCGGGATAATCAATGATTCCGGACGCAAGTCTGGCCGCGGTATACGCATAGACATCTCTGCCGTGGAAGGTATGGTGTTCACCGGAACCAGGCAGACGATTCACGCTCTCATCGATCTCACGTACTTCTGTGATCTGGTCATACAGATAACTCAGCGTGCCGTTATCCGGAGTGATCACCACACTGCCGTTCTTCAGCATGGCTGCACAAGAGCGTCTGGGGGTGCCTACACCGGGATCCACTACACTGACAAAGATCGTCCCATCCGGCCAGTAAGACACCGTAGAGGCCAGGATACTGCCGGCCTGGCGGATATCATATTCTCTGACTTCATGGCAGAGATCATAGATGCGGATCTGGGGATCGGTCTTGACGATTACTGCCGTCATCGAAGCAGGCAGACCGGTAGACAAACCGAAATCCGACTGCAGTACTATACAAGGCTTCATACAACTACCTCTTTTCTATGCGTACTTTGTATTCTCCGGGATCCTGTACCTCCAGGATCTCCGGCAGACACTTCAGAATGAAATTATCACGGTTCAGGCCAATATCCATATACCCGGAACTGCCGTTAAAAATCAGAGGTTCCCCTTCCTCTACATAACCAAACGAAGCCTGATAGGTCATCTCTTCCTGATAGACGATCTGATCATCGTGTGTAAAGGTAACCTGTACGGTATCCCCGGTACGTATACCGGTTGTCTCAAACTCATCGGTACCGATACTGAACGTGATATTCCCGAAGGTTTTCAGCAGCATGCCTACTTCCCCTTCCGCAAGCCCTTCCTCCACATGGGATGCCGGCACAGAGAACAAACAGATCTCTTCTCTTCCGGCTTTGGGACCGATTTCTTCAAAAGCCATACCGGAAGCCAGGCCGGCAGCACATCGTGCCATAGCATACTCATCATGACCGAAGATGTCATTCTGAATGTACCGGGCTTCATCTAAGCCAAAGCTTGCGGCACACATGGTGCAGATGCCGTTATCCGGACTGATCAGGATACTGCCGGAAGATAAGCGGACAGCCAGAGGTCTTCCTTCTCCCAGTAAGGTGAGAAAGATGGTTCCGTCCGGCCAGAACGGGACACAGGTGAAAAGATAAGCTGATACCATGCGGATATTGTTTTTCTCCATACCGAGACTTTCCGCGCTGATCTGTGTATGAGGTGAAAGAGACTCGATAACACCTGCAGTACGCGCAAACAATGTACTCGGATATCCGCAGTCTGACTGGATCACAATTGCCGGTTTCATCTTAGTCCGCCTTCTTCAAAGTCATCTTCCAGGTTGGTCCGAAGCCGATACCGTATTCTTTGGAGGCATTCCCCTGGTTGATTGCCAGCATCACGGTTCTGGTTTCGGAGCTGAAGATCAGCGGTTCACCGACTTCCACATAACCAAAAGTCTTCACGTGCGGAATCACTTGTTCAAAGACGAGGACACCGTCATGCTCCACCGTAACCAGAAGCGGATCACCGTAGCCGACACCCATCTCTCCCAACCAGGAATACGGGATATTTGTGCCTACAAGGCCAAAGTGTCCGTCTCCTTCATTGATCATGCCGGAAATGGTATTCTCTCCCTTTTCGGGATGGATATAATCTGCCTCTACGATTTCTTCCACAGGATAGGAAGGTCCTACGCCCTCATAGCTGATGACTCCGGATGCGAGTCTTGCGCCGCAGTAGGCATAGACATCCCTGCCATGGAAGATATGGACATCTTCGGAGCCTTTCAGACGATTTACGGATTCATCGATCTCACGTACTTCCGTGATCAATCCGGCTTCTTTCAGGTATGTCAGGGTGCCGTTATCCGGGGTGACGATATACTGGTCTGTACAAAGATGTGCCACACAACTTCTGCGGGATGTGCCTACTCCGGGATCCACCACGCTGACAAAGACAGTGCCGGCAGGCCAGTACGGATATAAATACATCAGGGAATCAGAAGCGTCCAGAACATTGAACGCAACTACGGCATGATTGCCGTCACTGACTTTCAGATTTGGATCGACCATGGCGCATACACCATGCATGGCACTGACGGATAAGGAACCGGTGCCAAAATCTGTCTGCATTACCAAATGACTCATTTCTGCCTCCTTATTTCTTAAACCACTTCATGAAGAACAAAGTGTCAAACACATTGATGTGCTGAATCTCGTCCGGCTGAAGCCACGGGCACCAGAATTTTGCCGGCCACGGGTTAATGAACCGGTACATGACCACGTAGTAGATCGTCAGTAACAGAAGTACAACAGTCAGGATACGGATGATCCGGTCTCCCTTGGACGCATCATGTTCGGCATACCATGTACGTTTCTTATTCTTGCCGTAACCGCGCAGATCCATGGCGTTGGCGATGTTTCCGACTTTGCCGAACGCGGTGAAGATCATCGGCACCAGCAGGATCACGGTATTCTTCAGTTTCTTCCAGAGACTGACTTTCTTCCCGGTCAGTTCCAGTCCGCGCATCATCATACTGTTGCGGATATTGATGAAATCGTTGGCAATATCCGGGATCGTGCGGTAAGCCAGAGATACGATCGTACATACCTTGTACGGGAAACCGCACTTGTTTAAACCGGAAGCAAATTCCGAAGGTGTCGTCGCCAGCGCAAATGCCATGACTGACGCAAACGAAGCTGTCCTCTTGACGAATACCACAAAGATATACCAGAGGAATTCCTTGGACAGGTAGAACCTGCCGCTCTGCCAGAGGATATGTTCCGCGCCGACGTTGTTCAGACCGGCTGCCGGACTGACGACAAACAACATGATATTACCAATCAGCGTGACCGTCACAAACGTGATCAGGAACATGATCGTAATCGGCTTGTAGTTGGGCTTCATGGAGATTACTTCCGCGACATTGATCAGTAATAACGGTATCAGGATACGGATATCAAACGTACTGATGATTGCCGCTGTCATCACCATGAATAACGCCACCTTGGTAAATCCTGTCAGTTTATGCAGGAAGGTAGGTCCCGGTGTATAGTTGATCACAAAACGGTTATTCATGTGTTTTCACCGTCCTTTCGTATTCAATGAAATGACGGATCGCCATTTCGGGATCGATGCCCAGGCGTACCGCTAACGTATACAGAGAGGTCTGTTTCAGGTGTGCCTTGCGGATCGTCTCTTCGTCTGAGAGTACGGTGAATACCTTGTCGGAGCGGATCATCTTGCCATCCGCAAAGACAATTGCCCGGTCGGTATTCTCAATTGCCAGGTGCATGTCATGCGTGATAAACAGGATCGTCTTTCCGTATTCCTTGTTCAGAGTATTGACGAAGTTCATGATATCCGTATAACTCTTGTAATCCTGTCCTGCCGTAGGTTCATCCAGGATCAGAATATCCGGTTCCAGAGCCATCATGGCCGCAACCGTAACTCTCTTCTTCTGTCCGTAACTGACAGAATCTACCGGCCAGTTACGCATCTTGTATAAACCGCAGGTCTCCAGAGCTTTGTTTACCTTCTCATCGATATATTCCTGTGGTTTCTTGCGAAGAGTTAGTGCCAACCCCACTTCATCCTTGATGATATCCTTGACGATCATCGTATTGGGATCCTGCATGACATAGCCTACGTTCTCACCGATCTCTTTGATGGTCATTCCGCTCTCATCCGTACCGTTGAGATAGATCTTACCCTCCGTCGGGCGGATCGTGCCGCAGATCAGTTTCGCGGCTGTGGATTTACCGGCGCCGTTCTTCCCGATAATAGCTACACGTTCACCTTTGTAGATCTCCAGGTTGATGTCTTCCAGGACATTCCTGCCGCCGTCATAGTTGAAGCTCACATGTTCAAAGCGGAGCACAGGCTCGTGTTTCTCTTCAATTACCGGTTCTCTTTCTTCAGTGAAGAAGTTCTTCAGCTTCGCGGTATTCTCTCCGGACAATTCCAGACTGTTAAGGTCAGACAGATTCTTAACGGAATCCAGGTCACATCCGGCGTATTTCATCGCTGTCAGATACAGCGGTTCACGGATCCCGTACGTCTTCAGAAGATCCGATTTCAGTAATTCATCCGGAGTGACATCTGCCTGTATGGTTCCCTCTCCCATCAGGATAATGCGGTCTACGGAACGGTAGAGCATATCTTCCAGACGGTGTTCGATCACGATCACGGTTTTTTCTTCACTGCGGCAGAGATCATCAATCAAGGCTACGGCAGTCATTCCCATCTGCGGATCCAGAGAAGCCAGAGGTTCATCAAAGATCAGTACCTGGACATGGTTGCCGAAGACACCGGCAATCGCCACCTTCTGTTTCTGTCCTCCGGACAACTGGAATGGTACATGATCCACGAACTCACGCATACCTACCATATTCAGGTTCTTATCGATAAACGGAAGCATATCACTGCGCGGCATGACATCGTTTTCCATGACGAAAGCGACATCTTCCGCCACCGTCAGTCCCACGAACTGGGCATCACTGTCCTGTAATACCGTGCCTACCGTATTGGATAACTTGAAGATGGAGGATTTCTTCGTCTCTGTATTGTTTACTATACAGCTGCCCTTGATTTCTCCCTCAAAAGAGAACGGAATCAAGCCGTTAATACAGTTACACAGTGTGGATTTACCACTTCCCGAGGCTCCCAGGATCAGGATCTTTTCTCCCGGGTAGATCTTCAGATTGATGTCATGAAGAGTCGGATTCTTCTGTGTCTTATAACGGAAACTGAAATCCTTGAATTCTATGATTGGTTCTTTCATAAGATTCCCTTTCTGTAAATGAAGAATGCTTCCACATCAGCGGAAGCATACCGTGAACGAGGCCATAGGCTTTCGCTTACGGTCTTCTTTTGGATTATAGTCTTAGTTCTCTTCAGTAAGATTCGTACGGCTTGCGTAACGGTTAGCCAGCAATTTGATTACCGGGATACCGATGACACACTCTACGAGGATATTACCGACACTGGCATATACACCCTGCAGAAGCGATACGTTCATATCTCCGCCTTCAAAGACAACGGTCAATACCTGAGCTACGACACCGAAAGCAATCGCGTTACCGATGATAACACATACGACATAGATGATCATATGCTTGACATCAAACTTGCCTTCCGTAATATATGCGCCGTACAGAGGCAGAGCACCGATAAACAGAGAAGCTACCGCGTTGGCAATCGACCATGCCGGATACATTCCCCATCCGCCGATCAGGTCTGCGATCGTATTGCCTACACCAGCCGCAACCGCTGCCGGAACAGGTCCGAACATCGCGCCGACAACGACCGGTACGATCATCGCTGTTGTCAATGATGTGTTAGTGAAAATAGGAATACTGCCGTAGTTCATCAGGACACCGAATAATGCGGCACCGATAGCAACGGTAACGATCGTTCTGGTGTTCCATACGCCTAAGAGTTTTTCTCCAAAGCTTTTTTCTTCCATGGAATTCCCCTCCTAAATCTTGTCATTCCAATGACTTATTTATTATAACTCTAATCAAAAAGAACGAGTAATAATTTCATTCTTAGTGCAATATAATTAACAAGAGTCATGTGTTTTGTCATACAATATGAATAGAATGTGAGGTAAATACAATGGCATTATTGAAATTTCATGATGGTTTCAACGGTGAATACGAAATAGGTGATCAGACACTGCGTATCGGCATGGACGGCATCAAGCCTTATGACATGACCTATGGAGCCATGGCAGCGTGCATGTATTCAACATTCCTGGATCATGTCAAAGCCAGAGGTCTCAAGGTCGGTGACGTGGAAGTCTACATTGACGGAAAGAAGCGCAAGGAAATTCCGACAACTTTGGAACATGTCGATATCTTCATGCGTGTACAGAGTGAAGCACCGGAAGAAGTCATTAAGGAATGCATGGACGGAGCCATGAGAGACTGCTCAATGATCCAGACCGTAATGAAGGTCGCAGTCATTGATTACAGCCTGGAAATGATGTAGTTCTTTACCTGAAAAGGTATGTCCGCGGACATACCTTTTTTCTATGCTTGATTCAGGTGATAGATCACGTTCATACCCTTATACGCGATATCCGGGTCATATTCATCAATGCAAGAAGTTTGCGCGGCAATCGTGCGTCCCATACCGCCTGTGGCAACCACCCTGCACCCCGGGTCATTCATCTCATCCTTGATTGCCTTGACAATATACTCTACCTGGCCGATATATCCGTACATTACCCCTGCCTGAATACAAGCCACAGTATTCTTTCCCAGAACCTTCTCCGGCTTACGCAGTTCCACCTCCGGCAGCATGGCCGCATTGCCGGTCAGGGCTGCCGCCGTAGCTCTTACCCCCGGAGAGATCGTCACTCCCGCAAAGACTCCTTCTCTGGTGATGTAGGAGTAGGTTGTGGCGGTACCGAAGTCGATCACGATACAGGATGTGCCGTACAGGGCATAGGCCGCGGCCATATCCACGACCAGGTCAGCACCGATTTCTGCCGGATTATCTACCTGGAAGTCAAGACCACACGGCATAAACGCATTCACGAATATCGGTGTCTTCCCGATATACTTGATGATACAGGAAGATAATGAATAATTGATGTTCGGGACAACGCTGGAGATCATGACATCTTCGATTTCTTCCGGCTTACAGTTGTTGTTCTGGAGGAAGTTATTCAGATAGATCCCGTATTCATCGCTTGTCCGCGGGGTTTTGGTGGTAAGGCGGTACGTACCGATGACCTGGTCATCTTTGACCAGTCCCATTGCGATATTCGTATTTCCTACATCTATGGTCAGTAACATATTTTTCTACCTCTGCTCTTTTTGTATTATAGCATTTCCCGTTATAATACAGGGGAGAAAGAGAGTTGAGTATTTACGATGAAATATCTTGTTGTATCGGATATCCACGGTTCGCTTGGGGCCGCGCAATTGGCTGTAAAAGCGGCGGAATACCATCACACGGACGCAATCTTGTGTCTCGGAGATGTGTTGTACCACGGGCCCAGAAATGACCTTCCTGTGGATTATGCGCCGAAAGAAGTCACAGCCTTGTTAAATCAGCACTGGCACGAATTCATTGCGGTAAGAGGCAATTGTGATGCCGAGATCGATGATACGGTATTATCTTTCGCTGTATCCGCGGACTATAATCTGTTCCTGCTTGGTGAACATCACGTATTCATGTCCCATGGGCATGTCTACGGACCGGATCACCTGCCGAAGATGCTTCCTGGTGATATCTTCCTTTCCGGACATACCCATGTGCCTACCGCAATGATTCGTGATGGTGTATACCTGCTGAATCCGGGGTCTGCGGCACTGCCGAAGGAGAATCACCCGGCGAGTTATGCCGTACTGACCGAAGAAGACTTCACGGTATACACGGCAGAGCACACGGAGTACATGACTGTAAGTTTCCGATAAAAAAGGCGATTTCAATCGCCTTTTATTCTTCTATTCCAAGAAAGATATAACCTGTATCTTCAATCGTTTTCTTTAACAGGTCCTGATCTAGAGCGCATTCACTCTCGATCACGGTTTCCTTCCTTTTCCGGTTGGATTTTACTTTCTTGACGTTGAATTTCCTGCGGATGGCATCATTGATATGCGCCTCACACATGGAGCACATCATGCCGTCCACTTTTACAATTGTCCGGGTCATACAGCCTCCTTACGTTCTGCTTTCAGTTGATCACGGCACTCCTGAAGATGGCATGCGATGGAAGAGCATGCATTACAGTTCTTACCGCAGGCAGAACAGCCTTTTTTTCTGTCCTTGACCAGACTGTATATACACAGGCCAACCAGCAGGATCACGAAGCCAAGGATGATGATATTTACGGGATTCTGCACAAACTGAAGCATGTTTCTCCTCCTTTGGAATCTATTTGATCTTGACGTCTTGTGTCAGGGTATCGGATTCCTTATACGGTTTGAATAACATATATCCTGTATACGCGATGATGGCAATCGCAGCGATCAGACCGATAATGTTGACCTGTCCGTGGATTGCGGAACCAATCTGGTAGATACACAGAGCTACAGCATAGGCAAACAAGCACATATAACCGATGGCAATCGCTGTCCACTTACCGTTGTTCATCTCACGCTTGATTGCACCCATAGCCGCAAAGCAAGGAGCGCACAACAGGTTGAATACCATGAACGCATAACCGGCAACAGCACTGCCGTTGAAGAAGACATCCAGAACACCCATGATGCTTTCTCCTTCTTCTACAAGATCCGGCAGATCTTCCATGGCAATCAGAGTACCGATGGTACCGACAACATCTTCCTTGGCAACCAGACCAAGTACTGTAGCAACAGCAGCCTGCCATGTACCAAAGCCTAACGGAGCGAAGATCCAGGCAACTGCGTTACCGACATTCTCCAGAATACTTGCGCCTTCCGCATCTTCACCAAGATAGTGCAGACCACCTTCCAAAGACAGTGAGTTCAGGATCCAGATCACAACAGAAGATAATACGATGACTGTACCGGCACGCTTGATGAAGCTCCATCCACGTTCCCAGGTACCTCTCAGGACGTTTCCTGTAGAAGGTACATGGTAGGCAGGAAGTTCCATGACGAACGGTGCAGGATCACCCGCGAAGAGTTTGGTCTTCTTCAGCATGATACCGGAGATGATAATCGCCATGACTCCGATAAAGTATGCGGAAGCGGATACCCACCAGGAATTGTCGAAGATTGCGCCGGCAATCAATCCGATGATCGGTAACTTCGCGCCGCAGGGAATGAAGCAGGTAGTCATGATTGTCATACGGCGGTCACGTTCATTCTCAATCGTTCTTGTGGCCATAACCGCAGGAACACCGCATCCTGAGCCGATCAGCATCGGGATGAAGGATTTACCGGACAAACCGAAACGACGGAAAATACGGTCCATAATGAACGCTACACGAGCCATATAACCGACATCTTCCAGAATACATAACATCAGGAAGAGTACGATCATCTGAGGTACGAAACCAAGTACGGCACCGACACCATGGACAATACCATCAGCCACAAGACTGACTAACCAGTCGGCAGCACCCAGGCTTTCCATCAATGCAGCAGCTCCGCCTTCCATGAACTCTCCGGCAAAGACATCATTAGTCCAGTCGGTCAGGAAGGATCCGAACGGACCCATGGCCAGCCAGTAGACAAAGGTCATGATTGCCGCAAAGATCGGCAAGCCAAGAATACGGTTGGTAACGATCTTATCGATCTTATCGGAAGTAGTCAGAGCGCCTTCAGACTTCTTCTTGTATATACCTTTGAGAAGGTTACCGATATAAATATATCTCTCGTTGGTGATAATAGCTTCCGCGTCATCATCCATTTCCTTCTCAGCAGCTTCAATATCTTTTTCGATATGCGCCAGGGTTTCCTTGCTCAGTTTCAGCGCATCCATCACCTTGGAATCACGTTCGAAGATCTTGATTGCATACCAGCGCTGCTGTTCTTCAGGCATGTTGTGTACACATGCTTCTTCGATATGTGCCAGGGCATGTTCCACTGTACCGTTGAATGTGTGCATCGGAATCGTCTTGCTGTTCTTCGCAGCTTCTACGGCAGCCTCCGCAGCCTGATCCACATTCGTTCCCTTCAGTGCGGAGATGCTGACGAACTTTACGCCCATCTCTTTGGATAACTGGTCAAGATTAATAACATCACCGTTCTTCTCCATCAGATCCATCATGTTGATGGCTACAACAACAGGAATACCTAATTCGGTTAACTGTGTTGTCAGATAGAGGTTTCTTTCCAGGTTTGTACCGTCAACGATATTCAGGATCGCGTCCGGTCTTTCTGTAATCAGATATTCTCTGGCTACAACTTCTTCCAATGTATACGGAGAAAGTGAATAGATACCCGGAAGGTCGGTAATCGTCACATCATCATGACCCTTGAGTTTACCTTCCTTCTTTTCTACAGTTACGCCAGGCCAGTTACCAACATACTGATTTGAACCGGTCAACTGGTTAAACAGAGTTGTCTTACCACTGTTCGGGTTACCCGCAAGTGCTATTCTGATACTCATTTCGCTGCCTCCCCGGTCTCTTCATAGACTTCGACCATTTCCGCGTCTGCTTTACGGATCGACAGTTCATAGTTACGTACTGTAACTTCGATCGGATCTCCTAAAGGCGCAACTTTACGTACATAGATGTCTACATTCTTTGTAACACCCATATCCATGATTCTGCGCTTCACTGCACCTTCACCGTGAAGCTTTTTCACTTTGCATGTTTCACCAATGGCTACATCTCTAAGTGTTTTCATTAGATCCCCTCCTAAATCATGATCTTTTCAGCAAGTTCTTTATCCAGAGCTACCTTTGTGTTTTTGACATTGACGATCAGGTTACCGTTCACCGTGGAAACAACCGTAATCGGTGCTCCTGCGACAAAACCCATATCCTCAAGATGTTTTTTGATTTCCGGTTTTCCGCTAATCTTCCGAATGATATTCACAGTCCCTGTATCCGCATATACCAATGGCATCATAGCAGTCTCCTTTCTGTAGTTTGCATACACTAACTTGTCAAACAATATTATAGTTAGCCGAGCCTAACGAGTCAATGCTTTTTGTTAGCATTCGCTAACTAATGTTAGCTAACATGTATATAAAAAAGGCTTGTCCGTTTTCAGAGCAAGCCTTCAATGATTATTTGTTTGTGGTATTCTCAGTTTACTTTTTCACTGTAATAGGATTTGGATAAGTCAATTCACCTTTGTAATTACCTATTCCTCTGACTTTGATGGTATAGGTGCCAGGTCCAGTAGGAACTGTTGTTGATCCGTTATACAGAATTTCGTAATCTTTACCGGCTTTTAATGTCTTTTTCCCGATTTTAACCACTGTAGTTACTTTGTAGTTTTTACCAGGCTTGCATGAGGTAATCTGTGCACCTGCAGTACTGAGAGTTGCCGGAGAGATTGTGAATGTTTTAGTTACTGTATTATACTTATCTCCGCCTTTAATCGTTACCGTGGCTGTGCCGGCATTCACATTGTTTTTATATGTAACTTTAAGTTTAAGATTAGACGGAGCGATTGCACTCTTGAGAACCTTTGGCTTGAATGCTTTTCCGGTATATGTCTGATTAGAGATTGCAGAGAGATCAAGCCATGCATCCTTAATCGCATACTTGGTAGACAATGTCACCTTAGCAGACTTGCCGCCAAATTTTACAGTAATTGTTGCCTTACCGATCTTCTTAGGTCTGAGGCGCAGTGTAATCGTATCACCGCTCACTGTTGCGGAAACAACCTCTACAGAAGCTGCGCTGCTGGACTTTGCAGTGACAGCGTTTTGTCCAAGAATCTGTTCAGCAGTACGTGTCTTTTCCCCTGATTGTTTTACCGTCAGATAGATATACTGATCATCAGAAGTAGTGAAATTCGCAGAGATCACATTATCTGTCACCGTGACGTTGCTTGACTTCGCATAAGTCTTGGAAAGAGATGTCTTTTCGTTCTCGTTAAATGTAAGTTTGCTGAACTTATATACGTAGACCGTACACTTTTTCTGTACACCGCCGATTGTCATCGTGATGACAGCACTGCCAGGTTTAACTGCAGTCACTTTACCCTTGGAAGATACTTTTGCGACTGAAGGGTTACTGGATGCCCAGGTTACCGGCCACTTGGAATAGTAGCTTCCAACACCGCTGACATTTTCCGGAAGAACCTTTTTCAGTGTGAAGGTTTTCTTTGGTTTCAGATACTTCGTTGTCTCATTGAGAGTAACCTGTGAGAAATACGGATCTGAACTTGTAGTGGTATAATTCGTTGTCGAGAAGTTATTACCTGTGGTGAAACTCAGGCTATAATACGACCCAACACCTAACTGAGCACCAGTCGGAGTTCTTCCGGACCCATCTTTCTTTGTGTTTACCAGCAAATAATCACGGCTGCTGGCAGAGCCATCATCATTCCATGTGGAATCCTGGAGATACCACTTGCCGTCAGACATCTGTACATAGTTCCACGCATGTCCGCCTCCGGTCACATCACCTACTGCATACATACTGCGAATACCTGCTTTTTCAAGCAGCCAGTTCATTGCCAAAGCATAGGATTCACAAACACCCATACCTGTTAAGAGTGTTCCGAATGCAGTGTGTGCATAATAATACCGTGATGAACTTTCAGACACATAGCCATCCGCAGCATCGTGGTCATATTCGTTGTGAGTGCACAACCATTCATCAAAGTATCTGACAATACCATAGCCGGGGTTGTTCGGATAACTGCTCTTTGCATAGTTATAAGCCTGATCAACGATTTCAGTAACTTTATTCTTTGCCTGATTATAAAGAGTCTTTGAATAGTACTTGGATTTGTACAGCGTGATTTTTGCAGTACCACTTCCGTAGTAGTATCCACTCCAGTAAATTCTGCCTCCTGCCGCTCTGTCATACCATTCAAACTTATTCGGATATGTTGCCACAACAGCATTGAACGCACGAACGGCATCATCAATCCTATAACTATAGTTGTACTGGCTGTAACTGCAGGAGAACGAGAAAGAATTCTTTCCTTTGCTTACAAGTGAACTCTTGGCTTTCTTGTATAAGCTCTTCTGATCGGAATCCAGCTGATCATAGAAGTAATTCATATTCTGCAGAACGGTGTCAAATTCTTCGGTTTCGATATCCATGACATCTTCTTCAGGAATACTGAACATCTCGTAGAGATCCATATTTTCTTCTACGATTTCATATGTTTCTTCCTCTTCTTCAGCCGCATCCGTGATTTCATCTGCAGGTTCTTCTGCCGGTTCTTCAACTGTTTCTTCTGGTTCCGTTACTTCCTCTGCGGGTTCTTCAGTTTCTTCCGGTTCAGTAACTTCGGCAACTTCCGGTTCCTCGGTTTCAGGTTCTTCCGTGATTACCGGTTCTTCTTCCGGTTCTTCTTCAGGGACGAACTCTTCTTCGGGTTCTTCCGGTTCTGTAGTTTCTACAACTTCCGGCTCTTCGGTTTCAGGTTCTTCAACGATAACTTCTTCCGGTTCTTCGGATTCACCCTCAAGCAGTACATTGGAAGGTCCGTACTTTGCGATTTCATTCCCCTTAAGAGTATAACCGTACATCAATTCACCGTCACCGGATACCGCAACGACAACATCTTCCATTTTTTCGCCGCTAACAATGTGTTCCGCGATATCGTTGACGATATTTCTGTATAATGTCTGTCCCTGTTCATCCAGACGGCTGACAGCGCCTACGGAAAGATAATGAACACCTTCGTGGGCAACACCGTCAGAACCAACTGCAGGTGTCTCAAAGTCTTCCGCATCGAACCAGATCTTTTCAAGATTCTCTTCGATAACAACCGGTTCTTCGGTTTCTTCTTCCAGGACTTCTTCTGCAGGAGTCTCGGTTACTTCTTCGCCTTCTTCCGCATGTACAGTACTAATACCTGAACTGAACATGACCGTGAAGGACAACATAAAAATAGTGAGTTTTTTCAACAGATCCATATGCTGTACCTCTCTCATCCTCACTATTATATATGACAATACGTTTTGTTATCTACTGTTATTTATCAATTAATTTGACATTCAACTATTTTTATTCTTCTTCATCATCCGGCCATGTACATCCGCCTGCTTCAGGCAGCCATTCACCGCCCATGTCGTAACAATCCTGCTCGGGATCTGACTCTTCTTCCCAGTTTTCTTCGTCCCAGTACTCTTCATCATCCTCGGAATATTCGTCATCATCCCAGTATTCTTCCTCATCCCAGTCTTCCTCGGAATCATCGTAATACTCTTCCTCTTCGTCCCAGTACTCGTCATCTTCTTCGTAGGCGTCATCGGCTTCTTCCCAGTCGTCCAGATCTCCTCCATAGTTTTCATAAGAGATCACACAACCTTCATCCCATTCACCGCCGATTTCTCCGCAGTATTCCTTCAGGATTCCCTGGACCGTCTCATGGATTTTTTCTTCCGGGATCTGGGTCTTGACATTATCCTGGAATGTAACGTGATTGTCCTGGTCTTCTGCCGAGTCTGTGGAAACTACGACGTTATAACTGCCTTTGGTCACATTTCCGTGGTTATCTACGGCAGTCAGGGTCACCTTGTATGTTCCTTCTTCTTCCACATTGACCGCAAAAGGATTAATCAGGTAAAAACCCCAGTCTTCATATGGCTCATCCAAGTAGATCTGTCCTTCATAGTCATCGAAGAATTCCAGCATTTCCAGTTCATCTTCTGCCGGATCATAAACAGATAAAATATTATCCAGCGGATCAAAGTCATCCCCAAGCGGGATGTGTACCGTATCTGTGACCAGTTCAATCACAGGTGCTGTCGTATCTCTGACGATAACGGTCAGCTCCGCTTCAGCTTCGTCTTCTTCCGTAGATGCGGTAAGGTAGATCGTCTGTTCACCGAGGGTATACGGATCAAAATCATCAAAATCCGCAGAGAGATCTCCCTTGTGGGAAGAGATAAACTTCATGATTTCCGGGTGGAGTTCTTCTTCGGTATCGTAGGGATCGAACCCGTACTCCAGGTAATGATCTCCCGAGCTGACATTTACTGAGGGTTTCGATGATACTGCAGAACACCCGTACATAAACATACTGCATACCGTAGTCAATATAATGATTCTCTTACTTTTCATTTCATTGTGCTTCCTTTGTCTTGATTCTGACGACAGATTTTACACCGCTTCCGTTTTCTATGATCGTGATATTTGCCTCACCTGCGGTTAATCCTCCGGTGATCTTGATCGTAGCGCGGTACCCATCTCCCTTACGCTGGATACTGTCAACTCTGGCACCGCATTTATTGGAATCCGAAGACTTTACACTCACAGACTGAGGTCTGCCGTCATAGTCCGCGTAGACTGTAATGGTCTTATTCTGGGATACAGATATTGATTTACTTGGATCGTAGATACTTTCTCCGGCACTGGTCAGGTAGGAGGTGGTTACAGAGGTAATCTTCTTCCTCAGGTAGATCCTGACTTCATCGTAGTGTTCCGCGCCGTCTTTGGTCGTGGCTCCGATGATGATATATCCGTTCTGGTAATCCAGGATGCCTAATGTATCCAGCAGCTTTGAGGATACCGTGACTTTGCCGGTCTTGGATACCTTTACCAGTTTGTAGTATGTTACTTCATCCAGTACGGAGTATCCGTTGATCACTGCTTCTTCCAGATGCCATTGTACAGTCTGTACGGAAGGTTTACCGTAGACTTTACCGATCATCGCCTTGAGCTGGCTTGATGTGCCAACAGCCATACTGTACAGATTCTCGGAAGTATTGGAGTTCTTTGCGGGTACGCTGATAAAGACACCGGATGTCGGTACTGTTACTTTTACCTTGAGGGTTGCCTTTTTTCCTGAACCGTCAGCGGCTGTACAAGTGATTGTGGCGGTTCCTTTACCAACAGCGGTAATTTTACCGTTCGCATCAACTTTCGCGACTTTGGGCTTACTGGAGGTCCAGACCGGAGGCACTTCACTTTCTCCGTATGCGGTCATTACCGTACCGTCCACCTGCAGGGCATTGTCCATCGTACCGGTTTCCGGAAGATCTGCCGTAAACAGTTTCGCAGATTTTATCGTTTCCCCAAAGCGTGTGATTGTCACAAGCATAGCTTTACTGCATACCGTTACCGGATATATGCCCGCTGTACCGGAGCCGTCTTTCGCTTCCGCCTGCACAACGACTACTGTCCCGGGAGCTACACCGGCGCCTACCTTGAGCACACCTTTACTGGATATGGAGACCTTATCCGCATAGAGTTCATCTGATACGGCAGCGATACTCCAGGTTACTTTTTTATTGTTTGTGTTGGAGGGCAATACAGTGGTTTTCATCGTCAGTGTCTTGCCGGGGAGGATCCCTGCCCTGCCGCGTACAACGATTTCTTCTGCCTGTTGTTTTACTGTCACTTTGCAGCGTACCGTCTTCACCATGTTCTGGAAACGGAGTTTCATGTAAACATACGCAGAGCCTTTCCCTGCGGCCGTAATCATTCCGTTCTGATCTACTGTGACTACCTTGTCATTCCCGGAATACCACTGATAATCTTCCGGAGAATAGGCGTCCAGATTTACAACACTTCCATCTTCCAGAACGATCTCACTGACGTTGATCTGCGCGGTTTCCGGATTGTCTGCCGCATAATTCAGGGTCATGGCAGTGTTTTCCAGTTTCAGGGAAGTGATCTTTTTATTTGCGACAGAAATCTGCGGGGATGAGGTCATGATCTGTAACGATGAGATATCTCCAATCAGACCCACACCGCTGATTACCGCTGCTTTTACAGTAAGAACGGTACCGTGAGGCATACCCGAGAGATCTACAGGTTCTGTATATTCCAGGCCGTTTTTGACCTGTTTCTTCTTGATTGCGGGATTCTTGCCATCCAGTGTATAGACGATCATTGCCCGGTCATCTTCAGTGATTGCGGTAATGGTCAAAGTATCTGTCTCTGCGTCATACGTGATCTGCGGGGCACTTTCTTTTCTGCCAAACAGTTTATCCAGCGAGAGGATTCCTGTACCGATTTCTCCGTCTTTCTTAACGACACTATTCTTCAGGATACGTTCCATATCATCCGGAGAGGTATAACCGTACGCACTCATATACAGTGCTGCTCCGCCTGCCACAACTGGTGAAGACATGGATGTGCCTTGCTGTGTACGATAACCAGATGTCGTTGAATTTACGTAGTATGAGGAAGTGATTTCCGTCCCGGGAGCCGCCAGATCGCACCAGTCTCCATAGTTGGAATAGACTGCCCGGTTACCTGTACGGTCGGTGGCCGCAACTGCAATCACATGGTCATATGCTGCCGGATAACACTTCAGATTTGTGCCGTAATTCCCGATGGAGGAGATAATTGTCACTCCTGCTTCATAAGCGGTATTAACTGCGTCTTGTACGGTCTGGCTGTAGGATACCGTACCAAAACTCATGTTCATGATCCACACCTGGTCTTCTGCCGCAAGCAGGATCGCTGAAGCGATATCCGCTGCTGCCGCCGAAGAACCCCGGAATATGTTATACGAATAGATGGATACCTCCGGGGCAATCCCTGCCCCGCCTTTGCCGTTACCCAGTTCAGCAGCGATAATGCCGGCAACGTGGGTTCCGTGTCCGTTGGATGGTGCTGCAGGGATATCACTTACCTGGCGCAGAGTAACCCTGCCTGCAAGTTCTTCATGATCTTCCTGAACACCGGAGTCGATGACGGCGACCTTGACTTCCGGGCTTCCTGTGGTTACACCCCATGCGGCATATGTGCCGATGGTCTCGTGATACCATTGCCAGCAATAGGTTTCTATTGCGGAATAGGATGCGTTCTCCAGGAAAGGATCCGGGTTATCCAGGGTTTCGATCCAGTACATCCAGTCGGTTTTCTGCGGGATATTCAGTGCCTGCGAAGAAGCAAGTGCTTCTCGTTTTTCTTCCGCAGCGATCTCCGGATCATCCAGAGTGATCAGCCAGTTGACGTCCACAGCAGGCAGTAAAGTTTCCGGGTCCATACCGCGCGATACAGCCTCATAGACACTCAGATCATCGGGAAGATGGATCACTGCCGTATAGCCGTCATAACGCGCCAAAACACCGCCATATGCCTGTGCTGTATACTCTGCGTATTCCTGAGAATCACATAACAAAATCACTTCTCCGGATACGTAATCTACACCTTCAATACTCTGTGACAATTCCTCAAGCACAGGAGATTCTGCCATGCGCTGTTTCTTCTGTATTTCTTCATCACTTAAGGTAATTACAGGTTCAAGTTCACTTTCCGGTTCTGTCACTTCCGGAGCCTCGGTTTCCTCAGGCTCTTCCGTAACTTCCGGTATCTCTGTCTCCTGCGGTTCTTCAGTTTCTGTGATTTCTTCCTGCGGTTCTTCTTCAGCAGGCTCTTCGATAAGAATCTCTTCAGGTTCTTCAGCTGTTTCTTCTGTAATTTCTGCCGGTTCTTCGTCGGTTACTTCCGTCTCGGCTTCCTCAAGAATGATCTCTGCAGACTCTTCCGGCTGCGGATCCTCTTCCGCATACACGGGAAAAACCTGCCACACCATCAGAAACGCCAATGTAATACCCAGTATTCTCTTCATCTTTATCTACCGCAGCTTCCTATATGTATTTTATTCTAGCATATTTACTATCCTGTATATAAAACTCTTAATCTACATGTATACCAGATTATCCTTCGTCATGTGTTGAAGAATCAGATCCGCAATCACGTGAATGTATTTTGCTTCGGTGATCGTCGTGATACTGTTCCCGCTGTCTTTGATCGATGAACCGATGATATACGATTTCTGTAGCTTTGGATATCCGTGATCAATAAAGATAAACCGGTCATGCGCACTGTTCTTTCCCATCTTGTATATTTGTATGCTCAGGTGATGTTCACGGACAAAGTCTTCGTAAGTCTCTTTGGGTAGTTCTTTTGTGTTTTTGGTACAGATCGTGATCTGTACGTCCTTCTTACAGCGGATCAGAGCGTTCAGAGTCTTGATCCCGATGTATGGATCAACGATCAGGATCGTGTGTCTTGTCTGACGGAAGATGTTGTCAAACGCAGTATCTGCGCTGAACCACTGTCCCTGATACAGTACCAGTCCTTCGGTATTCTTCTTGATTTCAAATCTTTCCATGATCATTTCCAGTTCATCCCTGGATACTTTTTCATCAACTTCATGTTCAAGTAATTTCACGGATTGTTCCACATGATTCAGACGGTCATGGATCACTGTATCTGAAGATACCGCGTAGCTTCGGAAGGATTCGATCTGGTTGGTATTGACCAGGTAGTCTTTCATGGACTTAAAGAGACGGATTAATGCTTTACTCTGTTGGATGGCAAGATTTCCTTTCAAGACGGTCATCAGCATATATATGCCTTGTTCAGTAAAAGCGTAAGGAAGCTTTCTACGCCCTCCCCAATCTGAACTTGATGTTACATTTTGAAACATCAAAAATTTCAATTCTCCCCATGACAATTGAAACATAAAGTCTTCATCGTCAAATTTATTCAGGTTTCTTTTAACTTGTAAATTCAGATAACGTGTTTCATACCCGTAAATCTGAGCCAGATCAAAATCCAGCATGACCTGCTGTCCCCGGATGATGTAGATATGTTCCTTAAACCAGTCTTCGGTGATGACCGGTGTATCTTTCGATAGATCATTGTTTTTCATTGATCCTGTCCTCCTATAATGGGTTGTACTGTTGAGGAATGAATCAATGTGACTTGTGCTTATTATACTACTCTTTAATTCTGTGCGAGGCTGAAGAAAAGCACCTGTATCGAAGGACTCCTCCAATACAGGCGCATTCTCTTTCAGTGTTTCACCAATTCAGTTCACTTAGAAGAAGTACGGAATTGCACCGATCATATTCGGATCAACATACATTTCGAAGTGATAGCTGTACATATCCAAGGATCTCTTTCCGGTCAGAGGCTTTCCATTCTTGAGCCATACAGCAAATGGTAAGGTTGTACTTCCGGTTTCGAGCTCAATGATATATGTGCCGTTCAGAGCCTTGCCGGTTGCTTCGTCATAGATACCAAGCAGCTCGTTTCCGTTAAACTTGAGCATCGCCGTGAGTTGTTCATGCCCAGTCTTTGAATATTTATAAGCAAATGTACTAATCGTATAGGTGCCGGAAGGAATTTCATTGACATTACTGCGGTAGCTCTTCTTGCCGGAGCGGAAATACGGAGCACAGAGATCCAGTACTAAGCCAAATTTGTTGGTTGTCCAGATTCCCTCTGCTTCACGTCCATAGAAGGAAGTTTCGTCAAAGGTGATATGTCCGTATTTCTTTGTGTTAGCCGCAACACTTCCATCATTGTTTACCATGATATACAGACCAGTACCCATGATCTCTGTATACGTACTGAGCTCATTCAGTGTCTTCTGATCTGCGGCCGGTAATGTTGACCAGTCTTCAATCAGGCATAAGCCTTCATTCTGGTTGTACAGGACACCGCCGTTCATTACATAGTATTTCTTTCCGATCTTGACCAGAGAGAGTGCTGAAGGTGCAACTGTCTTCTTACCGTCTTTAGTGACATTCTGTGAGTAACTACCCGCTTCTCTGTCATACCTGAAGGTAAATCCGGAAACGATTCCCGTCTTCGGCAGACCCTTCTTATCCAGGACATAGCCATTCAGACCGGCTTCGATATAACGTCTGCATTTTTCGTCATCGCTGGAGTCCCAGAGACCGAAACTGACACTCTCACCGGCAGCCGGTTTTGTGGTTCCGTAATAAACGATCTTCTTCAGAGAACCATCCTTGTTCCAGATTGCCGTCAGGTTTGCATTGTTGGTACTGCCAATGTAAACATATGCTGTTCTGCCCCAGGCTTCTCTCATGGATGCAGGAAGAGTTACAGCTACATCCCAATAAGCGATAGAAGGTGTTTCCTGTTCACCGAATTCACCATAGTAATACCACTTCTTACCGGTCTTACGCAGAGCATTGGTAACCTTATAACCTGTTGCAGGATCGAAGTAATAATACTTACCGTCAACTTTCTTTCTTCCTGTAGCGACAACACCGTTCTTGAGGATGTAAACTTCCTTATTGGCATCTGCCCAGTGAGGAGCACCTGTTGTGACTACACCATCAGCACCTACTTCTTTGAGTTTCTTGCCGATCTTGGCGTTCTGATTATAGATCAGAGCCCCGTTCTTATCGAAGTTCAGCTTCTTCTGTGTTGAAGTCGTATTCACTCTCTTCGCGTTGTTCAGGAAGGTTTCTTCCGAGCCAAGAGAGATTTCACCGTCGAACACTGCCGGTGTCAGTACTTTCTTCGCACCGGTGTATGCAGCACCAGTCTTCTGATCAAAGTACATGTACACATCCTGGAGTTTGATTACATTTGACGTATTCTGTTTCACTAAATCATTGATGTCAAAGAGATAAACACGCTCGAAATGTACCCATCCCTTAACCATATTTCCGAATTGATCAAAGTAGTAAATCTTTCCTTTGATCTTGTACAGAATATTCGCTGCCGGATCTCCGTAGAGGTGGAGTTCAGTATCTCTAAGTGTCTGTGCAATGCCCATTGTGGTTGTCGCAATGTACTTCTTGGTCGTACCGTTGGTCACGAATCCGGACTTGATGGAACCGTCTTTATTCAGGTAGATTGAAGAGTTTTCACCTCCTACCCAGCCGGTCTTGAACGTTGTTCCGGTTACAGGATCAATCGTCTTGCCCGGGATTACAACTCCATAGTAATAAGAATAGTTCTGTGAAATCTCGATACCAAGATACGCTTTCTTGTTAATCGTTGCTGTATAGTACGGGGCACTTCCGTCCGGGCCGACTGATTGGAAGGTTTCGGCAACAAATCCTCGTTCATCAAGCCATACTTTATATGTACCGTATGTACTGTCTGTCACATTACGGAATGCCTTTTTGACGAGCACACCGTTCTTATCTGCCATGACAAATGTGCTGCCGTACATTTCATCACGTGCACGTTCCGGTTTCGTGCTGTTCTTTTGCACAATACCGTTTGTGTCAACGATATAGCTCTTACCTTTCACGGTAACAATTTTGTAGTAGGAAGTTGTATCACTGCGGACAACATTACCATCTTCATCTGCGATATAAGTGTTTGTTTCCGCACCCTGTTCCTGACTGGTTTTGACTGTCGCAATACCGTTGATCACAAGATTACCCTTTGCATCTATAAGCGCGGCAGGTTTATCGCCGGCATAAAGCAGCAGAGAAGTCAGTTTTTTCTGATCAGCATTGTAATACTCAGATCCCGATGCAGGTTTATCCTGATTCTTCAGCTTGCTGAATACAGGTCTTGAGTAATTGTTTTCATCCTTGTAGGTCCAAGGGGTCGGCATATTATCTGCCAGATGTCCGGCAGTGTCGAAGTAATACATCTTGCCGCCGACGGATACCCAATCATCAACGACGAGCATGCCATGACTATCTGCAGCGACATAATAACGGTCAAACCTTCCTTCCTGTTTTACCGCAATCTTTACCATTTTGTTTATGACAAGGGCGCCGTTTGTGTCAATGACACGACCGAAATCCACCGCGTATTTCTCCGGATACTTTTCACCCGGATACAAACCGGCGATGGTCTTCACGGTATAGTAATCGTCCGTGAATTCAGGTGTATTGTCTGTAGGATAGGAGAAGTATGTCTTTCCTCCGGCACTAAAGTATACTTGTTTCAATGAACCATGATCATTCGGATCAAAATACATCTTTTCCAGGACATTCTTACTGTTGGTATCCCAACAGTGCCCATTGGCATCCGCCGAATTGTGGAGATACAGCCAGCCGGTATAGAATGCAGCATTCTTAACCCAGAAGAGTTTCTGCTGACCCTGGATATTAAGCTCATACAAGCCATCTTCATCGGTCATGTACTTTTCTGCCCCGGTTTCTACATCGCGTCCTCTTGCTTCACCGTAAGTATCCACATAAAGCATACCCTTACCGCTTGGTGACGGGACAAATGAATCATAAACCTGACGCCCGGTGTCTTTATCCATGTAGATCCATGTACCTGCAGGATTCAGCCATCCGGTCATAAGTTCACCGGTTGCGGAAACAAAGGCATTATAGCTGCCATAGGTTTCGTGGTTAATATTGATAAGACCATCTTGAGCCACTCCATGCATATCCGGCGCAATAATCAGACCGGAATAAGCTCTGAAGGCGTACAGTTTACCGTCGATCTTCTTTACCGTATCCATACGGTCATTTTTCGGATCACCGGTAACAAGTTTCTTTGTCTTCGGATCTGCATAGAAGATGGTTTGATGACTCCAGTCAAGCGGGGTCTTCAGTACATCTTTACCAAAGGTATACTTGTCTAAGGCATCATCGTATTTGATCCATCCGCCTACCGGCTTACCATTGATGAGGTACTGGCTTTCTTTGGTTGCAGCACCTTCATAAGTGTTACTGATACCATCAACGTTGATCTTAACAGAAGCTGACTTGCCAATCGGAGTAACTACGTTGACCGTATATGTACCGGCTTGTTCCGCATGAACATACACGATTCCGGACCCATATCCGTTTTCGTTATTTTGGAATATTGCCTCACCGGTATTGCCCTGATATCCTCCAGGTCCGCTGCTCGTATAACTGTAAAAACTCAGACCGCTGTCTTTGTCTACAGAAAACATTACCGGCATTCCGTTCAGCGGTGTATAGCCTTTAGGAATTTCAATATTGAAAAGCACCATTTCAAAACCATCATCCTGATTCTGCTTTCCAATACTCCAGTTAAACGGGGAATACCATACATCATTGGAGATGACTCCCGCATCAGACTTGCCGCCTTTAAAATGAGCCAGATGTATTTCGGCAGTGGCTGTCAGATCAGGATAAGCAACACTCTTTACTGTAATCATAACAACTGTATCTGAAGCGTGACTATCGGCTTCGGGTACATTTACAGCTGTGGCAGTACCATTCGCATCTACTTGTACGAGTTTAGGATTGCTGGATGTATACGTTACTCTACGGTCAATTCCCTCGTACTCTGTATCATCACTGGTAAAAGGACCAAAATGCGGAATGAGCTGGGTTTTTGCTCCTTTGTAGTACAGATAACCGTAGTTGTTTTCGATATACATTTCTGTCGGTACAAACCCTGACATGATATCCACATGTGTGGAATCACTGCTGGTGAAGATCCACTTTCCCTTTACCGTATCATTTCCTAGTAATACATAAGAAAGATCAAAAGTACCATAGGCATCACGGTTCTTATAGTAACCACTACCGCCATACGCAGTCCGGTCACCCGGGATAATTCTGAAAATTCCATCCTGCGCTAATTCTTTCACCGCACCAAAGTCCAGGCTGCTTTCATCCGGATCTGTCTTTGAGACAAACAAATACATATTGAGATCACTCAGGCCCGGATCAACATCATATCTTTTTTCCAGAACCGGGTTGAGATCGACATCAATATATCCGTATTCTGCGCCGGTGAAGTTTCCTGTTTCTACAACTTTCGGTGCGTCAAAGACAACCAGGTTGTAGAAGTCTTCAGACAGGTAGAAATCTTCACCTTGGAAATAAGCGATATGTAATTTATATTCTCCTGCCGGGAGATTAAACTTAACTTCTTCGGAATGATTTCCTGTGCCGTTGTTAGCAGAAGCTTTCAGGAACCAGGTGATCTCATCCTTGACAGCCACAACATACGATGTTGCATTGACATTCTGTGTATAAGAAACCTTATAGATTGAAGACGTTACAAATTCAACAGTAGTCGGCGCAACCCTTGTGTTTGTTTCTTTCGGAGTGACTTTCAGCCAGAAAGGATCATTCTCATCGATTTCCAGAACTTCTTCCGGTTCTTCCAGAGGCTCTTCTGTCTCTTCTGGTTCTTCGGGTTCTGTGACTTCCGGTTCTTCAGGCTCTTCCGGTTCTTCCGGTTCCGTTACTTCCGGTCCCTCAGGTTCCTCAGGTTCCTCAGGCTCTTCCGGTTCCGTAACTTCCGGTGTTTCAGGTTCCTCAGGTGTTTCTGTTTCCTGCGGTTCTTCCGTTATCTCTGGTTCTTCTTCCTCTGTAACTTCTTCCGCAGGTTCTTCAGGTTCTTCCGGTTCCTGTTCAACGACGATGACATTTTCTTCATCACCTGTTTCTTCCAGGACGGTTTCCTCCTCTTCGTCAACGACTGTCTCTGGCGTATACACCGGTTCTTCTTCCGGTTCTTCGGCATGAACGATCGTTGAAATGCCGGACAGTGTTGTCTGGAATGCCAGAGCCACAGCCAGCAGCTGTTTCAATAGTTTGCTCATGTTTTTTCAGCCTCCTTCAGCGATAATGCATGTGCTTGTAGTAAATGATATTTGTTGGTAATTCAATTACTTTAAGTATATCCCAAAATACCGTGTTATGGGAGGTGATACGCAAATTTCCGTACACTTCTGCAGAAGAAAAGCACCTGCGCAGAAGTGCAGATGCATCTGCTTTGTTATGAATTATGGATTAACGCGACAAGAAAAGACTGATCCGTTTCTTTACCAGATCAGTCTATTCCTGTTGGTTTTATCAGGCTTTATGTTGGTGTACTATAACCTCCAGCACAGTCCTGTAACTCTGATTTATGTGTGTTTCTCTGGTTGATCAACCCCACATCGGTATTGTACCGGGGAGATCCGGAGAAACATAGAACTTCATCTTGAATCCGTAATAATTGAATGTCTTGTTGCCGCTCTGAGGCTGGCCCTTCTTAAACCACATCGCCATTCCTTTGCCGATATTCGCAAAGTATACGCCATTCAGAGGCTTACCGGTTTCCGCATTGTAGAATCCGAGGATCTTGTTTCCTTTGTACTTAATCGTTGCAAGGATCTCTTTCGGTTCTCCGATTCCAATATTATTCACATCCTGTATTTCGACTTCAATTGATCCGGAACCGACAACGCTCGGGATGGCATTACTGAAGTACGTTGACTTGCCTGCCTTGAATATCGGCGCAATCAGATCCAGCACGACACCCTGCTTATTGGTGGTAAACTCACCGGAAGCTTGTGATCCGAAATACGTATTGGAACCGAAGAAGACTTGCCCGTATCGTTTTGTATTCGTTGCGACAGAACCGTCCTGATCAAGCATAACATAGAGACCTGTCTCGTAACAGCTGGCAATCCACGCCAGTTCATTCAAATTTTTCTGTTCCGATGCCGGAAGACTTGACCAATCGCTGATCTCAACGATTCCGCCTTGCTGGTCATAAACCAGTCCTTCCTGCATGACATAGTACTTCTTGCCGGTCTTGACCAGAGAGAGACCTGTACCAGCTACGACTTTTGTACCGTCTTTACCGACGTTCAGGGAATACTTACCATAAGTACTGTCTCCTTCATACGTGAAGTCTGCAGTTACACCTGTCATCGGCAGACCCTTGCTGTCCAAAACATAACCGTTCAAACCAGCCGTGACATAACTTCTGCACAGATCGTCATCACTGTAATCCCACAGTCCGAAGCTGACACTTTCACCCGCCGCCGGAGTATTTGTGCCTGCATAGACGATCTTGGACAGAGAACCATCTTTGTTCCAGATCGCTGTCAGGTTCTTGTAGTTCGTACTTCCGGTCATGACATATGCGGTTTTACCCCATTCCTCCTGCATGTACGTAGGCAGGATGACTGGCGTTGTATTTCCGCTTAGAGCAGGTGTTTCCTGTTCGCCGTGCTCACCATAGTAATACCACTTCTTGCCTGTCTTACGCAGAGCATTGGTAACCTTCAGTCCTGTAACTGTATCGAAGTAATAGAACTTACCATCGATCTTCTTTCTTCCTGTAGCCAGAACACCATTTTTCAGGACGTAAGAATTCTTATTGCCGTCTGACCAGTGCGGCTTGCCTGTAGTTACTACACCGTCCTCACCTACTTCACTGAGTTTCTTTCCGATCTTTGTATTCTCATCATGGATCAAAGCACCGTCAGAGGTGAAGTACAGTTTCTTCAAAGAAGATGTTGTATTGACTCTCTTGGCATTATTCTGGAAGTTTCCTTCTTCACCAAGCGAGATCTTCCCGTTGAATACGGCAGGTGTGAGCACCTTGGCAGAACTGGTCACAGCTGCACCGGTCTTGTCATCGAAGTACATGTATACATCGTCCAGAAGTACGAATTCCGACGGAAGATCGATAATGGCACTATAGAGATCGAGTGCAATCGCATGTTCAAAATGTACCCATCCGGTGATCACATTACCGTTCTGATCAAAGAAATACGTCTTTCCGTTGATCTGGTACAGCATGTTCCGGTTGATTCCGTAAACATTTTCTGTACGGCCCGGGACCGTAAGCCCATAGCCGACTTTTTCAATGCTGAGCGTCGCAATATACTTGAGAGTATTACCGCGCTTCAACAATCCGGTCTTGATTGATCCGTCTTTGTTCAGGTAGATCGGTGAATCATCGCTTCCGAACCAGCCGGTCTTGAAGGTTTCTCCCGAAGTGCCCGGGACTTTTGTCTTGCCGGGGATCACAAAGCCAAGATAATTTCCTGACGTTCTGATACATAGCCATGCCTTCTTCTTGGCAATCATGGAACAGTAACTGTTCCCGTTCTCGTCCCTGTACAATTCCGGGCAGCTTTCCATGGCAAATCCATAATCCGTAAACCAGACGTTGAATGTGCCGTTAGCTTCCGTAGTAACCGTTTTGAACGTATTCTTAATCAGTACACCGTTCTTATCCGCCATGACATATTGCGAACCGTAGTTTTCAAAATATGCCCGTACCGGATAAGTGCTGTTCTTCTGGACTTCACCGGTATCGTCAACAATATAGTTCTTTCCCTTAACTGTTACAGCCTTATACAGGTAAGAAGTATTATTGATCACAATATTCCCGTATTCATCCACAGCATACGTGTGGGAAGATGCGCCTGGATACTGGCTTAGTTTAACTGTTACTACCGCATTTACGGCCAGGTTGCCCTTGGCATCCAGCATAGCGATCATATCACCGGACGTATTATAAATCATCAGGGATGTCAGTTTCCTGCCGTCTGCACTATGATAGGTATAACCCTGTTCAGGCTTCTTCGCATTCTTAAGCTTGGTGTATACCACAGCAGGAGATGGATTGGCATCCAGATATCTCAGATCAGACGGATATAACGCATCGGTAACCAGAAGACCATGACTATCAAAGTAATATACCTTTCCTTTGTATAAAGCCCATCCGTCCCTTTTAAGCTGACCATATTCATCCGCATACACATAATACCTGTCATACTTGTTTACGTTATACTTAGCGATCTTGACCAATTTGTCATAGACGATTGCGCCGTCTGCGTCGATGACGTATGCCTGACTGTAATCTCCGTACGGAACATACATTGCGTACTTCTCCGGGAATTTGCCGTCCCCGAAGTAGAAGCAGTTCAGCAGTTGTACGGCATAGTAATCCCCGCCCCAGTACTGAGGTGCGTATGTTTCTACGGAAAGATAATGTTTTGTGCCTACGGTGAATGTACCGCGCTGCATTGCGCCGTGATCGTTGGGATCAAAGTACATCTTTTCATGAGCACCCTTTTTGGTCGTATTCCAGGTGTATTTAGCGGTCTTGCTGTCAAAGTGGAGATACATCCATCCGGTATAGAACGCGCCGTTCTTCACCCAGAAATACTTATCCGAGCCGGACGGCATGAACACGCGGTACAAGCCATCTGCGGTATCAAACGTTTGTGTCGCGCCTGAATCGACATGGATGCCTTCAGGTTTACCGTAGTTATTCACATAGACATATCCCTTGCCGGAGCGTGCGGGAACGAATTCGCTCGTTACAGGGTAACCGAACGACGGATCCATGTAGAGCCATCCGTCTGTGTTCGTATTCACCCAGCCGGTCTGGATCTCGCCTTTCGCGTTGACATACGCCTCATACGGACCTTCGAATTCATAAGCAAGCGTTTCATGTTCAACGGAGATCCATCCTTCTGTCAGTTGTCCGCTTTCTGTGTGTACTTTAAGTCCGTTGCCGGCATTGAACGCATATAGTTTACCGTCGATCTTTGCGACTGTATCCGGAAGACTGTTCCACGGATCACCGGTAACAAGTTTCTTTGTCTTGGGATCTGCATAATAAATCAGCTGATTCGCAGGATCTGTGTACCCGTTGAATACATTCTTGCCATAGACATAGGAGTCTGTCGTTATGTCATAACGGAGCCATCCGGCTACCGGCTTACCATTGACAAAATACTGACTGTCTTTGCCGGCAGCGCCAGCCAGGTTATTGCTGATGCCGTCTACGTTGACTGTTACAGACGCTGTCTTGCCGATCGGAGTGGTAACATTGACCTTGTAAGTGCCTGCATCTTCCGCGTGAACATACACGATTGCTGATCCGTAACCGTTATTATTGTTACTAAACGGTGCAGAATATATGGTACCTTGTGCAGTATTCGGCACGAACTCTCCCGGTGAAGTTTGCACGGTATCGTAAAGAGTTAATCCGCTCCCTTTATCAACAGTAAATGTTACCGGCATTCCGTTCAGTTTTGTGTAACCTTCCGGGACTTCAATATTAAAGAGTGCCAGCTCATAATGACCGTCATCCATCTGCTTTCCTATCGACCAGTTAAACGGAGAATACCATACGTCGTTGGAAATGATTCCTGCATCGGATTTGCCGCCGCTGTAATTTCTGAGTTCTACCTGAGCAATAGTTGATAATCCAGGATAAGCCAGGCTTGTTACCGTAATCTCAACAATCGTGGGATCAACCCACCAGGCCTGATCCGCCGGAGGCATCCCTACTGCTGTCAATTTACCATTACTATCTACTTTAACAAGTTTTGTATTACTGGATGAATACTTTACACGGCGATCGATTCCCTCGTATTCCGTATGTTCACTGGTATAAGGGCCAAACTTCGGTGTTAACTGTAAGGTTGCTCCTTTGTAATACAGTACCGGAAAATCCGAGAAATCGACATCGATACTGGTCGGTACAAATTCCGACATGACATCCACATGAGTGGTATTGCTGCTCGCAAAAATGTACCCGCCCGCTACTGCACCTGTATCTCTTATCTGGTAGGAAAGATCAAAACTACCGTAAGGATAATCCTCATATGTACCGGCATTGTCATAAGCAGTTTTATCTCCCAGTCTCACACGGAAAATATTATCGTTCGCATAAGTTTTTATCTTTGCCAGGTTCAGACCGGGGTCATCTTCATTTACTTTCAGCAGGACAAAATAATCGTTTAAGCCTGGATTGACATCGTAGTTTTTAGAGACGATATCTGTAAGATCAATATCGATATATCCATACTCAGAGCCCTTGAAGGATCCTGTTCCGACCACTTTCGGCGCGTCAAAGACAACCAGTTCATAGTGGTTACCGGAAATATAGAAATCACCAGACTCATCATAATAGGCAATATGCAATTCATACTGTCCTGCCGGAATATCAAACTGTACCTCGCGTGAATTTGTTCCCGCAAAAGATTCGTTCCGGTTAAGGAACCAAGTAACGTCATCATCATTGATCGCAACGATATATGAGATTGCGGATATATCCTGTTCACACGTAAAAGTATATTTATTGCCAGAAACTGAAATACCTGTAAATTTAAAATCTATGGTTGTTCCCCTTGGCGTGATCTTCAACTGGAATGGTTCACTCTCATCCCATTCAAGAAGCTCTTCCGGTTCTTCCCACGGGTCTTCGATTCCCGCTGGTTCCTCAGGTTCTTCCGGTTCCGTGACTTCCGGTTCTTCGGGTTCCTCAGGTTCTTCCGTGATCTCCGGTTCTTCTGTTTCTTCCGGTTCTGTTACTTCCGGAACCTCTGTCTCTTCTGGTTCAGAGACTTCGGGAGTTTCCGTTTCTTCCGGTTCCTCTTCCACTTCAGGAACTTCCGGTTCTTCCTCTTCCTGTTCAATTACGATGACGTTCTCTTCGTCACCGGTTTCTTCCAGGACGGTTTCTTCTTCCTCCATTACCGTTTCTGCCGTATACTCCGGTTCTTCCTCCGGCTCTTCGGCATGAACGATCGTTGAAATACCGGACAGTGTTGTCTGGAATGCCAGAGCCACAGCCAGCAATTGCTTCAATAGTTTGCTCATGTTTTTTCAGCCTCCTTCAGCGATTATGCATGATGCATGATAATTATGATTAATTCATCTTTGAATCAATTAATTTCAGTATAGCGTAAATACCGTGAAATTTGGAGATACAACCGTATGTCTTTTTTACGTATATCAGGAATTACAGAACAACTGGAGTAACCCGAAAAAAGATGAGGAGATATACTCCTCATCTCTGTAACTATTCTTGTCTTCTGAAGAATCAGGCTCTTGGCATCGCACCTGTCATACTCGGATCTACGTAGAACTTCATGGATATACCGAAGTACTTTAACGTCTTATTACCGCTTTGCGGCTGACCATTCTTGAACCACATGATCATCCCTGTATCTCCGATTTCAGCCACGTAACAGCCATTAATGGCTTTTCCGGTTTCCGCATTGTAGAAGCCTGTGACCTTGTTGTCTTTATACTTGATGGTTACTTCGATAAATGTTGTTAAAGACGATGGATTTGTCGCAGTGCTAACATCTACCATCCTCATCGTAAACGTACCGGTAGTCGGGAGATCCTTGAAGGCATTGCTGATGTAGGTTGTCTTGCCGACCTTGTACATCGGCGCAACCAGATCCAGGATGATACCCTGTTTATTGATTGTCCATATACCTGATGCTTCATCGCCGAAAATCGTAAGCCCATCAAAGTAGATATGTCCGAATTTCTTCGTATTCGTTACGACACTGCCATCGGGATTGATCATGACCCAGAGGCATGAACCGTTACTGTACGCTATCATTGACATCTGCTCCAGGCTGTTCTGTTCGGAAGCCGGCAATGTTGACCAGTCATAAATCGGCCTGATTCCGGTTTGTCCGGAAACAATTATACCGCTGTCCATGACATAGTACTTCTTACCAATCTTAACCAGTGAAGAGATCGGGCCACCGACTTCTACAACCTTGCGTTTCCCGTCTTTTTCTACATTGAGTGAATAATGACCGGACTCACCATCGTTTGCGAAGGTAAATTCGGAAACTGCACCGGTCATCGGCAGACCTTTCTTATCCAGCACATAACCATTCAGTCCGTCAATGATGTAATTTCTGCACTTGTTATCATCATACCTATCCCAAAGTCCGAAGCTTACGCTTTCACCGGCTGCTGCTTTTGTGGTTCCGGCATAAACGATCTTCTTCAGGGAACCATCTTTATTCCAGATTGCTGTAAGGTTCTTGCCGTTAGTACTTCCGATCATGACGTACGCGGTCTTACCCCACGCATCACGCATGTTAACAGGTAGAGTGACTGTCCACTGGTTACTGCTCAGGTAAGGAGTTTCCTGTTCGCCGGATTCACCGTAGTAATACCACTTCTTGCCGGTCTTACGCAGGGCGTTGGTAACCTTCAGTCCGGTAGTTGGATCGAAGTAATAATACTTGCCTTCAATCTTCTTCCGGCCGGTTGCCAGAACACCGTTCTTCATTACATACGTGAGCTTGTTGGCGTCAGACCAATGAGGCTTGCCGGATGTCACAACACCATCCGCACCTACTTCTTTCAGTTTCTTACCGATCTTTGTATTTTGATCAAAAATCAGAGCACCGTTCTTATCGAAGTTCAACGTCTTCAGTGAAGAGGTTGTATTCACTCTCTTCGCATTGTTCTGGAAGGCACCTTCTTCACCGAGAGAGATCACTCCGTCAAATACAGCCGGCGTAAGCACTTTCGCGGATCCGGTTACAGCTGCACCGGTCTTATCATTGAAGTACATATATACATCGTCTAGCTTCACTGTATTGACAGGAGCACCCATCATCAGGGTGAAGACTTCTCCGACAATCGCATGATCGAAATGTACCCAGCCGGTAACCATCTCACCATATTCATCGAAGAAATAGGTCTTACCCTTGATATTGCACAGGATATTACGCTGCTCAGGTGTACTGAAATAAGCATAGTCTCCGACAACAGGCATAACATATCCGGTGTTCATTACAGCAATATACCTTGTATGTCCGTCACGTTTAACGAATCCTGTCTTGATGGAACCATCCTTGTTCAGGTAAACCGGTGAATCATCGTTTCCTACCCAGCCGGCTTTGATGATTTCACTCATGGAGCCAGGATAAGTCGTTTTGCCGGGAATGACAAAGCCGATAAAATGGTCCTCTGTTTCAAATCCAAGCCATGCTTTCTTCTTCACGTACCATGAATAGAAGTCCCCATAGATCTCAGGCGCCTCTTGGAGAGCAGATCCTTCTTTCGTAAAGTATATCTTGAATGTACCGTCAGATCCTGTGCTATATGTCTTGATGGTATCCCTTGCAAGAACACCGTTCTTATCCGGCCAGACCCAGACATCTCCATTATTTTTCATGTACGCATGGTACGGCTGATTGCCGCCTTTTTCCACTTCGCCGTAATCATCTACAATATACTTCTTCCCCTTAACTTCAGCGACTGAGTATAAGCGGTCAACGCTATGGTTGACAATGATATTCCCATTCTCATCCGCAATATACGTTCCGGAGGCAGAGCTCGGATTCTGACTCATCTTTACAGTAACTACTGCATTAACAGCCCAGTTTCCCTTAGCATCCAGCAGGCCAACTTTATCACCGGCATCATTGTAAACCATCAGAGAAGTCAGTTTCTTGCCATCGGTATCACAATAGACATACCCTGACAGAGGATTCTTCGGATCCTTCAGCTTGTAGTAAAGTACCCGGTCTCCATCGGTTTTATCGTGATACATCCAGGATGTCCCGGTCTTGGAATCAGACAGATATCCTGAGTCGTCAAAGTAATACTTCTTTCCGTTATAAGAAATCCATTTATTCTTGACCGGCTGTCCGATGTCATCAGCATAAACATAATGCTTATCGTATTTGTTTTCCAGTCCGTCCCAAACGGCAATCTTGACCATCTTATCAAAGACGATAGCACCATCAGCATCGATCACAAGATTATTTGCCCTGTGCAATCCATATTTTTCCGGATACTTTCCATACCCGAAGTGGTTGCAGTTCAACAACTGTACAGCGCAGTAATCGCTGCCCCAGTATTTAGGCTCATACGTTTCACCGGAAAGATATTGTTTTGTGCCTACAGTGAATGTGCCTCGTTTCAATGCGCCATGATCATTCGGATCAAAGTACATCGCTTCAGCTGCGCCTTTCTTGGTTGTATTCCAGTAAGGTTCATTATCAGCAGTATAGTGGAGATAAAGCCATCCGGTATAGAATGCGCCATCCTTGACCCAGAAATACTGATTCGGTCCGGAAGACATGAATACACGGTAAAGACCATCCGCGGTATCAAATGTCTGTGTTGCACCGGTATCAATAAAGATACCTTCCGCACTGCCGTAATTGTTTACATAGACCTTTCCATTGCCGGAAGGTGCAGGAACAAACTCACTTGTATGTACGTATCCAAACGCCGGATCCAGATATAACCGTCCGTCAGTCAGTGTATTAACCCATCCGGTCAATACTTCGCCGGCTGCGGATACATACGCCGGGTATTCACCTAGTGTTTCATGTTCAATCGTGATCCAGCCTTCTTTAAGTACACCGCTTTCGTTATAGGTTATCAGACCATTTGAGGCACCGAACGCATACAGTTTTCCGTCAATCTTTGTGACCGTATCCGGCAGACCGTTCATCGGATCACCGGTAATGAGCTTCTTGGTTTTGGGATCTGCGTAATAAATCACCTGATTCCCTGGATCCGTAAATCCTTTGAAGACATCTTTACCATATACATAGGAATCGGTCGTTATGTCATAACGTAACCATCCGCCTACCGGCTTCCCGTTGACAAAGAACTGACTCTCTTTGCTTACACCGCCAGCCAGGCTGTTGCTGATACCATCCACGTTGATCTTGACAGATCCGATCTTACCAATCGGAGAAGTAGCACTGACTGTATATACCCCTGCATCTTCAGCGTGCACATAGGCAATTGCCGATCCGTACCCGTTATAATTGTTGGAGAATCCTGTTGTATAGGTAGTACCTACTCTAGTTCCATAAGTGTTCCCGGACACGGTATAAAGAGATAATCCGCTTGTTTTATCAACCGTAAATGTTACCGGCATTCCATTCAAGCCATAATAGTCATCCGGAATTTCGATGTTGAAAAGTACCAGTTCAAAGCGGTTATCATCCATCTGCTTTCCAATGCTCCAGTTAAACGGAGAATACCAGGTATCATTGGAGATGATTCCCACATCGGATTTGCCGCCGCGGTAACTTCTGAGTTCTACCGTATACGTAGCCGATAATCCAGGATAGGCAACACTGGTAACGGTAATATCCACAGTCGTGGGATTTGTATGCCAGTCATTATCCGCCGGAGGCATGCTTACTGCTGTAAGCTTACCAGTGCTGTCTACTGTAACAAGCTTGGGATTACCGGAGGTATATTTAACACGATGATCGATTCCTTCATATTCCGTATAATCATCTTTAAACGGTCCAAACTTCGTTGTTAACTGAAGAGTAGCCCCTTTGTAATACAGTACCGGATAATCAGAACAACCAATTTGAATGGAGGTCGGTACAAATTGTGACATGATGTCCGCATGAGTCGTGTTACTGCCTGCAAACACGTAGTTACCTATAACCGCACTGCCTGCACGCATCTTATAGGAAAGTTCAAATGTACCGTAAGGATAGTTCTTATAGGTACCCATACCGTCATAAGCAGTCGAATCGCCAAGTCTTACACGGAAAATGCTATCATCCGCATAGTATCTTACCTTGGCCAGGTTCATTCCCGCATCATCTTCATTGACTTTCAGTACGACATCATTTTCATTCCATCCGGGAAGGATATCATACTCATGATTCAGGATATCACTGAGATCGATATCGATATATCCGTATTCTGCGCCTGTGAAGTTTCCTGTACCTACTACTTTCGGTGCTTCCAGGACAACCAGTTTTTTGTGTACATCGGATACTTCGAGAATGCCGGTATTGAAAATTGCAACGTGCAGGTCATACTGTCCTGCCGGAAGGTTAAACTTCACCTTACTGTTGAATGTTCCCGGGCCTTCCTCTTCTGTACGCGAAAGGAACCAGGTGACATCATCCTTGACCGCGACAATGTACGACGGTAAGCCGGTGTCATTGGTATACTTGATTGTATAGGTTCCATCATCCTGATACTGATCATACTCAATTTCATTGAACTTGAGCTGATAAATATACTCAACCGGAGTGATCTTCAGCCAGAACGGGTCATTGTTATCCAGTTCCAGTAACTCTTCCGGTTCTTCCCAGGGATCTTCGGTTTCCTCCGGTTCTGTGACTTCCGGCTCTTCAGGCTCTTCCACAGCCGGGGTTTCCGGTTCTTCCGGTTCCGTTACTTCCGGAGCCTCAGGTTCCTCAGGCTCTTCCGGTTCTGTAACTTCCGGTGTTTCTGCTTCCTGCGGTTCTTCCGTTACTTCAGGTTCTTCTTCCTCTGTAACTTCTTCCGCAGGTTCTCCGGTTTCTTCCGCCTCCTGTTCGACAACGATGATGTTTTCTTCATCACCTGTTTCTTCCAGGACGGTTTCTTCCTCTTCGTCAACGACTGTCTCTGCCGTATATTCCGGTTCTTCTTCCGGTTCTTCGGCATGAACGATCGTTGAAATGCCGGACAGTGTTGTCTGGAATGCCAGAGCCACAGCCAGCAATTGCTTCAATAGTTTGCTCATGTTTTAGCCTCCTTCAATGCTTGTGCATGTGCTTGTAGTAAATGATAATTGTTGGTGATTCAATTACTTTTAGTATATCTCAAAACCAGGATAATGGGGGCTATTTCTCTTTATCTGCACAAGAAAAGCACCTGTATTTCTACAAGTGCTTTATTCTTGTTTGTATATATGATCAGAACCTTTCAGGTATACTAATCATCATAGCTCCGGAATATACCTGCCAGGTTCGGATGGATGTAGAACTTAGCCTTAAACCCGAAGTAATTATACGTCTGATTACCTGTCTGAGGCTTACCGTTCTTCAGCCACATCACGTACGTGTTACTGTAAGGTATCATATATATACCGTTGAGTGCCTTGCCGGTTTCCGCATCATAGAAACCGAGGATCTTGTTTCCGTCACCCTTGACTGTTGTATATACATAAGTCGGATCGCTGTCAGGCATTATTTTATACAACGGGAGCATGGTTTCCCATTTGCCGGTGAGATCTGTTTCTCCAGCAGCGCTGACATAGCAATTCTTTCCCACGCAGAAGAACGGTGCGCAGAGATCCAGGATAATTCCCTGACTGTTTGTGGTGAACATGCCGGAAACCGTAGAATTGAACATACCGCTGGACCCGATATATACCGTGCCGTATCTTGTTGTATTTGTGACAACACTGCCGTCCGCATTCACAAAGACATAGAGTCCGCTGCCGATCGCATATGCGCTCTTTGCCAGTTCATCCAGAGACTTGCGCTCAGATTCCGGAAGCGCTGACCAGTCGTAGATCTGTATGATCTGATCCTGACGCGTATACAGAATTCCCTGATGCATGACATAGTACTTCTTGCCGATCTTGACCAGAGAGAGATCATATCCGGCAAAGACCTTGGAACCATCTTTATTGACATTGAGAGTATACGTATCGAAACTGGAGTCTTCAATGTAATGCAGTCCGGTAACCACTCCGGTCATCGGCAGACCCTTGCTGTCCAAGACATAACCGTTCAGACCGGCCATGATATAACTTCTTGACACATCATCATCCCAGAAGTCCCAAGGACCGAAGCTGACGCTCTCTCCTGCTGCAGGTGTGTTTGTACCGCTGTATACGATCTTTGCCAGTGAACCGTCTTTGTTCCAGACCGCGGTCAGGTCTTTTCCGTTTATACTTCCAAAATAGACATAAACCACTTCACCCCACGCGAGCTGCATGTATTCCGGAAGGATAACGTCTCTGGAATCATCAAGTACAGGTGTCTCCTGTTTACCGAATTCGTTGTAGTAGTACCACTTATTGCCGGACTTACGCAGTGCGTTGGTGACCTTGTAGCCTGTCACAGGATCGAAGTAGTAGTATACACCGTCGATCTTCTTTCTGCCGGTTGCCAAGGTACCGTTCTTGAGGACATACATGTCTTTGTTGGCATCTGCCCAATGATCCTTGCCGGTAGTAACGGTTCCGTCAGCGCCTACATCTGTCAGTTTCTTGCCTACTTTGGTCTGCTGATCACGGATCAGTACACCATTGGAATCGAAGTTCAGTGTACTCTGTGTAGATGTGGTATTCACTCTCTTCGCGTTATTGGACAGGTATTGTTCTTCCTCACCAAGAGAGATCTGCCCGTTAAACAATGCCGGTGTGAGTACTTTTTTCTTGCCGGTTGCCGCAGCACCTGTCTTCGGATCAAAGTACATGTACGCGTCATACAGTTTGGTGCAGTTCATCGATCCCATAAACCAATAACTGTCAGGATCAGTGATCGCCGCACGATCGAAGTGTACCCATCCGGTAATCATCGCGCCGGTCTGATCAAAGCAATAGATTTTTCCGCCGATCTTGAACAATGTGTTGTAATTGTCGTATCCGATCGCCATGGGATAGCCGTCGACTGCCCAGGTGAACCCGACGCTGGAAACATGAATATATCTTGTGTCTCCGCCGCGTTTCACAAATCCGGTCTTGATGGAACCATCTTTGTTTATGTAGATCGGTGAGTCGCTATTCCCGAACCAGCCGGTAGTAAAGACTTCCGACCATCCCGGTCTGTTTGTTTTGCCGGGAACCACAAACATCAGATAATCCGGTCCTGTAAAGCAGAGGTACGGCTTCTTATTCAGGTTTATCGCGTAGTAATCTGCGTTACCGTCATCGTAGAGCCATCCTTCGGTATATTGCGCGATATACCCCTTTTCATCAAACCAGACCTTATATGTACCGTGGGTACCGTCACTAAGTGTCTTGAACGTTTTCTTGACCAGTACGCCGTTCTTATCTGCCATGACGATGACATTCGTACCGCCGTCTTCTGTTACCGCAGGAACCGGTTCCGTACTGTTCTTCAGTACACGTCCGTAAAGATCAACAATATATTTCTTTCCCTTAACAGTGATGATCTGAGCCTCACTGGAACTTGCAGACTTCACGACTTCACCGTTTTGATCCGCAATATACGTAGAGGTAACAGCGCCTTTAGTGAATGAAGACCTGACCGTCGCCATACCGCTGACGACCAGGTTACCCTTGGCATCCACCATACAGTTTTTGTTGCCATAAGAGTCATGCAACAACAGAGATGTCAGTTTCTGACCTCCAAATGTGCAGTATACATATCCCTCTTCCGGTTTCTTTGGATTCTTCAGCGTGTAAAATACGATCTGATCATTATCGTATTCGTCAACATAGTACCATTCTGTCGGGGACATCGCCAACGTATCCAACCAGCCGCTGGAGTCAAAGTAATATCTCTTCCCGTTCACGGTCATCCATGTGTCTGTTACAGGATATCCGCTTCCGTCCGCATAGACATACTTCGTGTAATACACACCGGTCATCTCTATAGCGATCTTCACCAGTTTGTTTTCGACGATAGCGCCGTTCGCATCAACGATTCTACCGTTATACTTCATGTACTTCTCCGGATACTTCGTTCCGTAATACAGACCTTTTATCGTTTTAACGGTATAGTAACAATCATACTCATCTGCCCAGAAATCAGGATACATTGAACTATCGGAATAGTACATTTTCCCGCCGGCCATAAAGGTTCCCAGCTTCATCGCACCGTAATCATTCGGGTCAAAGTACATCTTTTCCAGAACATTCTTACTATTGGTATCCCAGTAGAGATGATGATTCTTATCTTCATGGAGATACATCCATCCGGTATAGAAAGCACCATCCTTTACCCAGTAATATTTGCCGAGTTCTACGATCCTGTACAGACCATCCTGGTCAGTTATACGCTGTGTAGGCTTTCCGGGAGCCACAAGGATTCCGTATGTCTCATATCCGTTGTAATCCACATAGGTCATTCCCTTACCGTTACGTGCAGGAACAAATGATTTAACAACTTTATATCCGAAGTCAGGATTGAAGTAGTACCATCCTTCGGCTGTAAGCTGCCAGCCCGTCAGTATTTCGCCTGTCCTAGATACATAAGCCTTATAGTTTTCATCGAGTTGATCGAGGTAAATGTACGAATCGGTCCAGCCTTCATCTGCTTTTCCATCATAAGATGAATGAAGCATCAGTTCTCCCTGGCAATCAAACGCGTACAGTTTCTTGTCGATCTTCCGGACAGTACTTGATCCGCTGTATATATCACCAGTCGTGACCTTTCCCGTGGAAGGATCACAGTAATAGATTCCCTGATGAGACGGCCAGATATCTCCTTTGAACACATCTTTGCCGAATACATTCGTATCCGTATTGGAGTCGTATCTGACCCATCCTTTGGTTATCTTTCCGTTGACATAGTAATGACTGTCCTTGGAGGGATTACCTGCACCGGGGCTGTTGTCAAATCCGTCAACGTTGATCGTTACGGACGCGGTTTTCCCGATCGGTGTCGTCGCATTGATCTTGTATGTACCGCCTTCGCCGCACATCACATAGAAATGGGCCGTACCATCGGATCCTATCTGAAGACTACCTTCATATGGATAATCGAAAGGTGTGGACGGATCTTTATAAAGTTTTAACCCTTTTCCCGTAACATTGAATACGACATCCATGGTTGCGAATTCTTCGCCCATACGGAAAACCACTTCTTCCATATGACTGTGATCTATCTGTTTCCCGATCGACCAGTTGTATGTGGAGAGTTCTTTTCCGTCAGCCAGGACTTTCATCTCTGCAGGTCCTGTAGGCATGGAGAAAACATAGACATAATGGATTTCCTGTACTGAGGGATCAGCCACACTGGTAACGGTGATCTTCACCCGTACAGGGCTTTTATCTGCTGGAGGCAGACCCACGCAGGTAAGCGTACCGTTGGCATCCACCTTGACATACTTTGTATTATTGGACTGGAAGGTTACTCTACGGTCCATGTCATTTTTATTATACTGATAATCAAATCCGTATACCATGTGTGCCGTCTGTCCCTTGTAATACATTCCTCCGTACGGAAGATCATCGTTGACCCACATGACAACAGGCGTCAGCTCCTGCGTGATATCCACATGCGTGGTTGTACTGCTCGCAAAGATATATCCGTTCTTTACCGTACCGCTTCCTCTTGCGACAAACCGGAGATCAAAATTGCCGTAAGGGTAATTTTCATAATATCCCTGTCCGTCGTAGGAATTCGGATTACCCAGTTCAAATCTGAAGATACCGTCATGCTGGTTATACCTCAGGAAATTCAGCGTATTGGCCTCATAGATCGGTTCATCCTTTGAAATACTCAGGAGGATATAGTCATAGTCCAGTCCTGCTTTCAGGTCGTA
>JAFWFE010000035.1 GCA_017512555.1 Solobacterium sp.
ATCAACCAGGGCTTGATGGCCAGTCTTCCGTTTGGATTCTTTAACACAAAAGATAAGGGATGCGGATGGATCTCTGCCTACAATCTCCTGAAACTCTGCGGTAAGGAGAAGGAAATGCAGGAAGTAGCCAGAGGTCTGGATTCACGGGCATTCTTCGGTGAAGCTATGGGACAGTGGGTATACACTCTGTATGCGTATCTGAAGAAACAGGGCCTTCCCGTACATATGACCCATATGGCCAAAGCCTTATGTATTCAGACCATGAAGAAAAGCTCCTGCGGGATCTTCTTATATGTACATAAGCGCGGTTCCCACTATACGACATACCGGCGTATCGGGGAGAACAAGTTTCATTTCTACAACGCGGTTTACGGACATGCGAATCTGGAAACCAGCGCGGAAGAGTTCATGAAACAATATACGTTCCTGCCGGTGGCGAACCTCATCTGGATAGAGTAAAGTATCATTTATTTCACAAAATGTGCTGATAATGGTAGAATATTATACATGCTTGAAAAACTTTACAAAAAAGCAGTAATTCTGATCGTTCTCGGCACATTTTTTTGTGGCTTTCTGCAGCCGGTATATGCGGAAGAGGAAGAGGAGATCATCCCTTACACGGTAGTGGATTTTTCTTCCGATCGAGAGATTGATCAATTTCTCAGTTACAATGAAGCTTCCCTGTTTATGGATCAGGAACTGGAGAATTATACCAATCTCGGAATTAAGTACGGAGAGAAGATCCTGCGCGCAGAATATGCCTTGGCACTGATCCGCACCAGCGATGCCTGTGATGTCAATATCGGCTATGTGAATGCGGCTGACGGCATAGACGGTTATACCAACGGATGTTACGGCAAAGACGGTGCTTACCTCAAGACGAATGAAGCCGGAACACGGATCCAGTTTATGCTGTCCGGAGTCAAGGGCTGGGCTTCCGCAGAAGATATCGAGATTCTCCCGGTGGAACAGATCACAACAAGGATCACGGGTTATGTCGTTGACGAAGGCACTCTGTATCATGAAATCAAGAGTGAGATGACGGACGACAACTATGCCAGTATCATCAGTCAGGGCGAAGCACCGGACTACTTTGTGCCGGGAGATACATACTACAGTTATGACGGACACTACTTCTATGAAGAAGATCAGCTCAGAGACATGCTGGATGACTACCGGAACGATACCAGGGAAAACAGTATCAATCCTGCTGATCCGTACTATAACTACTATCAGTTTGTCAGTCATCGGACGATTACCAACGCATCTCTAGCACAAGCAGAAGATGGACTGGAGAATACTTTTGGTATTCTTGCGCCGATCGATGCCTACCAGGACGATGATAAAGATACCATTGATGATACGTTAAGCCGTTCGCAGTATGTCGGCAATCTTCCGGCATTCTGGATGTACCAGTATGAATACGGAGCCAATGCCCTGATGATGATGTCTGTCAGTGCTCTGGAATCTTCCTTCGGAAGGAGTTCCCTGAGTTTTACCAGAAACAATCTGTTTGGACATGCGGCCTACGATACCGACCTGGAGGCTTCGTTATCCCGCTATCAGAGAATCGTAAATTCCGTCTACGCGCATGCCAGATACTATATCTCCGGAAGTTACTGCAGTCCTCTGCGTTCGCAGTATCACGGAGGCTTCTTCGGAAATAAATCTGCCGGGATGAATGTCAATTATTCTGCTGACCCGTATTGGGGTGAGAAGGCTGCCGCGTATTACCAGCTTCTGGATCACCAGCTCAATGCCGGAGACAAGGACCAGTACACATTGGGTATCAAAACCAGTGAGGAGATCATCTTTGTCTACCAGACGCCGGAGATGAACGCCAAGGCTTTATATAAGATTTCAGAAAACCCGGATATGGCATTTGTGATCCTGGGAGAAGTTGTCAACGAAGAGGGTGAATGGTACAAGATACAGTCGGATGCCACACTGGATGAGACACAGGCTGTAGATCTTTCCTACGAGTATGACTATGCGAAGGATATCGGGTATCTCCGCAAAGAAGACATCCAGATGATCCTGAAAGGTAAAGGCACAGATGAAGACTATGTGGAAGTTACCTTTAACGCTGCCGGAGGGCATTTCAGCGGGGATGTACAGAAGATCAGTTACGCTTTACCGGCAGGCGGAGACGCCTCCGCAACCACACCGGAGAAGGACCATTCTCTCTTTGACGGATGGAGTTCTGAACTGACCGGAGTCAGCAGGGATACTGTCTTTACCGCGCATTACCGGGATGTAAGCGAGATCCGGATGAAAAATATCCCTCAACAGGACTACGAAGTCAATGACCGGATCAACCTTGCGGGTGGTATTGTCGAAGTCGTCTTTACGGACGGAGAAACCGCCGAATATCCTTTAACCACCTCCATGGTTACAGGCTATGACCTGATGCAGGAAGGCAAGGGAACGGTCACTGTCAACTATGCCGGCTGTTCCACATCCTACGATATTACCGTTGACGCGCAGAAAGACCAGATCCGTACCGATATCCGTGACCGCATTCTGGATGCCATCGAACTATACGGAGACAAGAATACCTTATCTACACTGGAAAGCCAGTATATCCTGGAACTGAAACAGAGAATTGACGCGAATGTCCTGCCTCAGCTCACCCAGACACAGTACCGGATCTTTGATCATCTTCTGGTCAAGGCCATTAATAACCGTGTCCGGTACATCGTTGAAGAAAACGAATATGACATGAGTGTTTCCGGATTGTCTCTTGCCTGTCCGTTAGAAGATTCCCTGGAGAAATCGTACTGGCTGGCGGATACCTACCGTGCCAATATCAAGAAAGGTATTCCGGAAGATTGTTACAACGTGATGTCCAAATCTGCCCTGTATCTGGAAAATGATATCAAGGATACCTTTACAATCAGTCTGGAAAAGAACTTTGAGACATACATCCCGCTGCAGCCTCTGTTATACACCATAAACAAACCGGAAGGCTTTACCGAAGGAGAAGTCTATACCGTATTGCATCATGCGGATAACGGAGACGTGGAGGAATGTTATACACGCCAGACCAGGAATAAGATCACCTTTATGGGTAAGGGAAGCGGAGAATACATGGTGCTATCCCGCAGAACTTCCAACGATTATGCGGATGAAGATCCTGTCGAAGCCATCACGGTCGCAAATAGCGCTTATGACCTGCAGAAGACATTGATCGTTGTCGGTATTGCCTCGGCAGTGGTTCTGCTGATCATCGTCGTATGGCTGCTGACACACCGCCAGAAACGCCATAAAAAGCTGGAAGAGAAACGTACGATCAGTGAAAAACAACTTGATGACAAGCCTCTTCCTCCGGTAGATGTCACACAGGTATTCCAGGTCTTTGAGACAGAAGTACTTCACCTGGATGAGATCAGAGAGGCAGAAGAAAATGATCAACACGATCGTTGATATTGAAGAGATACAATTTACCGATAAACCGGTTCCGTCCACATTGCTGGAAAGCATACGTATGCGCGGAGTTGCCATACCGGTAAGAGTCAGAAGGACAGAAACAGGTTATGAATGTCTGGACGGACATCAGCGCTTATCCGCGTTACGTCAGCTGATGCAGGAAGATGAACATTTCCGCCGTGTACCGGTCATGCTGGTCAATGATTTTACCAAAGCCGGCAGCGGTTTCTGGGGAAACACAAGAAATAAACATTGAGGGACTATGGAAAGATTACAGAAGATCATTGCCCAGGCAGGAATCGCATCCCGCCGCAAGGCAGAAGACCTGATCCGTCAGGGACGTGTCAGAGTCAACGGAAAAGTTATCACCGAACTAGGTTATAAAGCCTCTTTCAGCGATGATATTGAAGTTGACGGAAAGATCATCGAAAAAGAAGAAAAAGTCTATTATCTGCTCAATAAGCCAAAGCGCACGGTATGTACGCTGGATGATGAAAAGGGCAGGGAAACCGTCATGGCTTATCTGCCGGAGATCAATGCCAGAATCTTCCCGGTGGGACGTCTGGATTATCAGACTACCGGTGTCCTGATCCTGACCAATGACGGTGAATTTGCCAATCTCATGATGCATCCCAGGAGTCATTTTCCCAAGACGTATGAGGCCGCAATCGAAGGTCTGATCACACCTGAAGAGATCCGTCAGTTACGAAAAGGAATCAAGCTGGAAGACGGTATGACGCTGCCTGCCAAGGTATATCTTGTCTCGCAGAATAAAAAGAGCGGTAAATCCACTCTGACGATCACAATTACCGAAGGAAGAAACCGTCAGATCCGCAGGATGATGGAATACTTCGGTTATACCGTCACCCGTCTGGACCGAAAAAAATACGGTGATCTCGACTACCACGGACTGCGGCAGGGAGAATACCGTAAATTACGTTCATTTGAGATCCGCGAGATGATCAAACAAGCGGAAGAAATGATCAAAGCGTAATTCCCGCTTCGGATAACTGTTCCGGTTCGGGATCGATATAGATCGTCTTATAACTACCTAACTGAACCATACCTGGCTTGGCGCCGGGTATTTTTTTCAACTGGTTTACCTTACACCAGTTGACCGGAACACTGGAAGAATTCCTGCCTGCCGAGTAATATGCCGCAATCATCGCTGCCAGCCGGATCGTATCCTCATCCGCTTCCGGGGCATGAACCACCACATGCGCGCCATGATAATCTTTGGTATGAAACCAGAGTTCATTCTTTCTGGCCAGATGAAAGGTAAGATACTCATTCTGCAGATTATTCTTTCCAAAGGTGATTTCAATACCGGAAGGGGAAGTAATCGTTGTCAGATGCGGTGCTTCTGTCTTTGTCTTCTTCTTTTTCCGGCTTGTTTTCTCTGTGATATACCCGCCGTGGATCAACTCTCTGCGAATCTCTTCGGCTGTATGAAAATCCGCGATATTCAACTGTTCCAGCAATCCCTCAAAATACGCAATCTCATTCTCACAGATCTCTATCTGTTCCTTCAGATACTTCTGTCCCTTTTTCAGTTTTGTATACTTTGTAAAACATCTCTGGGCATTGCGGTTACCGCTGAGTCTTGGGTCTAAGGGGATCGAGATCGCCTGGCCGGTCTCAAAATCCTCCAGGGTAATACTGTGTTCACCCTTGGTATCCTGGATCTGGTAGGCATATAACAGTTCACCATAGGTACGCCAGCGATCACAATCCATGGCTTCGTCATATTCTTTCCAGAGACGCGGTAACTTGGTCTTCTGGTGTTTCAGGTTCCTCTGTACAACCTTGAAGATATCACCGCTGATCTCCTTGATCCGGTCTTTTTCTTCCTTGTGATAGTACAGGATATCAAAACCTTCAGATAACGGGTAACTGACGCATTTACCTACAGATTTCAGCTCGATACAGTGGAATACCGCCTCGTTTTTCTGGTTGGCGATATAAATCCTGTCCGAGTCCTGAATCTCCTTCATGATGCCGCTGAAACTCTCTCCTTGAGACATCCGGTACTCTGTTTCCCTGGCAAGGAACGGAGAAAAGCCGGAGAATTGCTGAATCAGGGATAACTGGGGATCAATGATCTGGTGTGTAAAAGGATTCTGTTTCTCCTGCGACGGCGTAGGCACAAAGCGCGCGCCGGGCTGGATGGTCCTGCGTGTATTCTCAAACGGAGGGATACGCTTCATTGCGTCAATGATATTTCCTTCCGGACTGATCAGGATCAGATTGGCATATTTACCCATCAGTTCAGCCACCAGACGTAAATCTTCCGGATCACCGATATTGTTGTGTCTTCGGATATAGATCGTACACCAGCGGTCCAGTTCACTCTGCTCGATCCCCGTGATCACCGCTCCCTCACAGTACTTCCTCAGCACCATGACGAAGTTCCCGGGTTCATTCGGTGTAGGATAATTCCTGCGGGATAACAGTATACGATTATACTGGGAATGACAGGAGATCAGTAACTGGTGCTTCGCTTTATTGCCGTGTAACTGAAAAAGGATCTCCGTAGAGGAAATCTGATAGATCTTCTGGATTCTTGCGGGCAGGATCTCCCGGATCTCGGGAATAATCTTGTACAGTAATATACCATCTAATGCCATAGTGTAGATATTATACCATGAAGGTTACAGGATATTGAAAACAGCGTAAGTATTTCCTAGAATGATTTTTCCAAGATAAATGCGTTGAGAGGAATAAGAAGGAACATAACCTGAAACCGGAAAGAAAACCGATAGAGATTCTCTGATTCTTTTGCGTTATAATGAGGCTGTCACAAGGAGAATAACGGTATGAATAAGGGCTTATTGATCATTATCAGCGGACCTTCGGGTGTCGGAAAAGGTACCGTAATCAAGGAATTTATCGATGATCCGGAATTGAATTTATCTTTTTCGGTTTCCATGACTACACGTGAAATGCGGGAAGGTGAAGTTGATGGGGTCAATTATGATTATGTCACCAAGGAAGAATTCAAGCAGGCTATAGAGAACGGTGAACTTCTGGAATGGGCTGAATTTGTAGGAAATTACTACGGCACTCCGCTGAAGAATGTAGAGAAGAAGCGGAGTGAAGGCAAGAACGTGCTTCTGGAGATTGAGACGGATGGTTGCCGTCAGGTACAGAAGAAATGTCCGGATGCGATCACGATCTTCATTGTGCCGCCGAGTATTGAAGAACTGGAAAAACGGATCCGGGGCAGGAAGTCCGAGCCTGAGGAAATCGTCCAGCAGCGTCTGGATAAAGCCCGTAAGGAGATGGACCTGTTAAAGTATTATAAGTATGTCGTATGCAATGATGAGGTGGATATTGCGGCAGATATCATCCGTGTCATCATCCGCAAGCATATGGAGAGACAGAGAAACGCAGAACAGTAAATAAAGATCCGTATCGGAAGATACGGATCTTTTCTGTCACCAGGGTAAAGAAAAAGGCTGCCGTAGCAGCCTTTGTACAAGTTCAGATTATCTGTTGTAGTATTCAACGATCAGGGCTTCATTGATTTCCTGATTCAGTTCTGAACGTTCCGGATGTCTGACATAGGTACCTTTTTTGTTTTCCTTGTCTACAGAAACAAATTCCGGTGCTGTGTAGTTGGAATCCAGAGATTCATTGATGACCTGCATGTTGCGGGAATTTTCACGGACAGCGATCACTGCGCCTGGTTTGATCTGTGCGGAAGGAATATCAACTTTCTTTCCGTTTACTTCGATATGACCGTGAGTGACGAGCTGACGTGCTGCTTTTCTGGTTCTGGCAAATCCCATACGGTAAACCAGGTTGTCCAGTCTGGATTCAAGCATGACCAGGAAGTTGATACCTGCCATACCTTCCATCTTCTGCGCTTTTACGAATGTGTTGTAGAACTGACGTTCGTTGATGCCGTACATGTTGCGGACTCTCTGCTTCTCACGAAGCTGTGTGCCGTAACCGCTGAGCTTGATACGCTTTGTGGGACCATGCTGTCCGGGAGCATATGTCCTCTTCTTGAGTTCTTCGCCGGTTTCCAATACGGAGAAGCTTAAACGTCTTGCTTTCTTCCAAACCGGACCTGTGTAACGTGCCATGTTTTGTTTCCTCCTTATTTATGGCCGAGAAACAACAACAGGTGCAGATCTTCGATGAGGGGTGTAGCTATAATTCCGTTTCGCTTATTGCAGCAAGTTACTCCGGCTGCCCGAAGGTTAGCTACGCCTGGGACATGACTCTGCATGCTGCCATTATTTGACGCTAGATAACTATACCAAAATGTATAAATTAAAGTCAATAATTATTAATTATACAGGTGGTTTGTGTTAGAATGTTTGATATACGAGAGGTTAGCAGGGATGAGTAGAGTCTTAGAAATACTGGCAGATATCAGAGTGATCATCGGCATAGCCGTACTGGTCGTTTTATTGATTATATGGTTTATTGTACAACGGATCAGGAGTAATGCCTACCGCCGCAGACTGGAAGAACTGGAAGTCAGGTACAACACGATCAAGAGTGTACCGCTGTCTTTTAAGTTGAATAAGGCTGTCGCTATCTCCCGTGTAGATCCGGAGACGATGAACCGGGTTGCCAATTCCAAGGAAGACTTTGACAAGGCAGATGCCAACCTCAAACAGATCCAGCAGGCCCTGGCAGATACCGAAGATGAGATCCTTGTCGGTAAATTAGGCAGGGCAAAAGCGGATCTTGCGGACCTCGAAGCCAGTCTGGATCTGGGTGAAAAACAGGTCGCGGAACTGGATAAGTTCCTCGATGAGATCCTGGAGAAAGAGACCCAGCAGCGTCAGGAAGTGAATGAACTGAAGAACCGCTTCCGTGAATTAAAGAATAATATTCAGGAAAACAGCAGCCAGTTGTCTTATGCGCTGCCTGTATTTGAACAGAGTATCTCCGATACGGAAAAGATGTTCTCTTCGTTTGAAGAGTGGATGTATGCGTCGGATTTCGGAAAAGCCAGTGAAGAACTCCGCAGCATAAGTGAGAATATGGACAACCTGGAAAACCTCTATCATTCTCTGCCGGAACTTCTGCAGGATGCCAGAGGTGTGATCCCCCGTATGATCGAAGTCCTTCATTCGGATTACCGTACGAATAAGGAACGCGGTGTATTCCTGGATCATCTGGATGTAGAAAAGAATCTGGGTATGATCACAGCCAGCCTGAAGACTGATCTGACGAAGTTACGTGCCGGTGAGATCGAGGGTATCCGTGAGAACCTGGATGATTATAAAGATCGTCTGACACAGCTTAATACCGCGGTCAAGAAGGAAGCGGATGCGTTTGATGAACTGAAAGAACTGAATTCGGATACTTCCGGCTTGCTGAAGACAGCGTACCAGTTGTTGAATTACGTCAAGGAACAGTATGCCAAGATGCGTGTGCGTTTCGGTCTGGAAGGTCTGGATGAAGCAATCAGCGAAGAGGAAAAGCGTCTGGCAGACTTTGTCAGTGCCGGTGAAGAAGTAGATGATCAGACCGTTCTTGCGAGTGAGAAGGTATTGAAGATCCAGTCCCGTGTACAGCTGCTCAATGAGGCCAACGACAATCTCCGCGCGATGAAGGAAAGAATTGACAGTGCTTCCGGTGATGAAGACAGAGCGAAGAAACAGCTTGTCAAGCTGCAGGTGATCATGAACCAGATGCAGGTATCCATCCGTAAGTACAAACTGCCGACGATCTCCACTAAGTATGAAGAAGATATGACCAGAGCAAATGAATATATCCGCCGTCTGGAGAACCTGATTGATGAGAATCCGCTGAATGTCAACCTGTTGAATTCTACCCTGACCGAAGCCATCGACTTTATCTACAAGTTATACAATAACGTGAATAACGTTGTCGGTGCAGTAGTTATGGTGGAGAATACCATCGTATTCGGCAACCGTTATCGTTCCACATACTCGGATATTGATTCTGAACTGACCAAGTCGGAATTGTTCTTCCGTAACGGTGATTATACACAGGCGCTGACGATCGCAATTGCGACGATTGAAAAGATCTTCCCCGGAAACTATGAAAAAATGGTAAGGGATAATGCCAAGGGAAGTGAATAGGATCTATCTGGATACTGCCAGTACTACGGCTGTGCATCCGGAAGTACTGGAAACTTATAAGGAACTTCTTACCAGGTATTATGTGAATAGTGAATCGTTGTATTCCGAAGGTGCCGAAGTTCATCGCATGCTGGAAAAGGCCCGGGCTGCTGCAGCCGGGCTTTTAGGCGTACAGGCAGAAGAACTGATCTTTACCGCAGGATCCAGTGAATCCAATTCTTCGGCAGTGAAGGGTGTATGTTTTGCCCAGCCGGGGAAGAAACATATCATCACCACCCAGATCGAACATTCCAGTATTATGAATTCCTGTAGGCAGATGGAAAGGGTATTCGGTTATGAAGTTACCTGGCTGCCTGTAAATGAATACGGGGTAGTATCGGCGGAGGATGTGCGGAAGAATCTGCGTGAGGATACAGCACTGGTGTCGGTCATGCATGTCAATAACGAAACCGGCGCCATTAATCCGGTAGATGAGATTAAGGAAATCGTCAAGAAACGCTCTCATGCGTACTTCCACGTGGATATGACGCAGTCTGCGGGAAAGATCCCCGTAGATCTCAGAGATATCGATCTGGCTTCGATTTCTGCCCATAAACTGGAAGGACTGAAGGGAAGCGGTATCCTGATCAAGAAGAAACATGTGCCCTTTGAGCCGCTGATCAACGGTGGTGAACAAGAATTCAATCTGCGCGGAGGAACCTCCAATGCCTGCGTCAATATCGTCTTTGCGAAGACTCTGCGTCTGGCCCTGGAAAACCAGAAGAAATACCATGAACATATCCGTCAGTTATCGGATTATCTGAAACAGGAACTGAAGAGTATTGACGGTATAGAAATGAATACACCAGAGAATGCCATGGACGGGATCATCAACTTCTCGTATGAAGGCATACCCAGTGAAGTGATGCAGAACGCTCTGAATACCCGCGGATTCATGGTATCTGCGCGCAGCACCTGTGAGAGTCATTCGAATAATCCGAGTTATGTCCTGAAAGCGATGGGATTCTCGGATCTAAGGGCTTCCAGCTGTATACGTGTAAGTCTGTCCAGAAGAAATACACAGGAAGAATTAAAATCGTTTATCTTGAATCTGAAGGAGATCATACAAAACTATGGTTAATTATGATACCGTATTGATCCGTTACGGGGAACTGACAACCAAGGGAAAAAACCGCAAGGATTTTATCCGCCAGCTGGACAGGAATATCCGCAGGACCTTGAAAGACTATCCGGATCTGAAATATGAACGTACCTATGACCGGATGTATATCCGTCTCAACGGAGAGGATCAGCAGGAGATCCGGAATAGACTGGAAAGAGTATTCGGCATCAGTTCTTTCTCCTTTACCGAGAAGGTTCCTTCCGATATCGAAGAGATAGCCGGAACATGTCTGCGGATCGCCCAGGAGAATCCGGAAAAACATACGTTTAAGATCATTGCCCGCCGTCATGACAAGAATTTCCCGATGAACAGTGACGCAATCAACCGCCGCTGTGCTTCAGATATTCTGAAGAATACCGGATACAAGGTGGATGTACATCAGCCGGAATTAGCGATCCAGATCGAAGTACATAAAGATTACACGTATATCACTTCGGAGAAGATTCCCGGTGCCGGAGGATATCCGACAGGAATCAACGGGAAGGTATTATTACTGTTATCCGGAGGGATTGATTCTCCTGTAGCCGCATATGAACTCATGAAACGCGGACTTACCGTGGAAGCGATCCACTTTGCGGCCCCTCCGTATACTTCCGACAATGCCCGTCAGAAAGTCATCGATCTTGCGAGTATGATCAGTGAATATCAGGGTAGTATGAATGTCCATGTGATCAACTTTACCAATCTTCAGCTGAAGATCTATGAGAAAGCAGGGGATGCGTACGCCATCACCCTGATGCGCAGGATGATGTTCCGGATCGCGGAAAGAGTGGCTGTCATGCAGAACTGTCTGGCCATCGCCACGGGGGAAAGTATCGGTCAGGTAGCGTCCCAGACCCTGGAAAGTATCGCCTGTATCAACTCAGTGATATCGATCCCGGTGATCCGTCCTCTGATCTGTCAGGATAAGAACGAGATCATCAGTATTGCCCGTAAGATCGGTACTTATGTGACATCCATTCTTCCATACGAGGATTGCTGTACGATCTTTGATCCGAAGAACCCCGTAACCAAGCCGACGATAAAAAAAGCACAGGACTATGAATCCCGCTTTGAATATGAGAAGATGATTGAAGAGTGCATAGAAGAAAAAGAAGTCGTTTCTGCCAGCCCTGAACTGCTGAAGGAAGACTATCTATAGGAGGAACAATGGGTTTATTCAGAAAACATGATCCGAAGATTGCCGCCCAGTTTGCGGAGATCATCGAACAAGGTACCAACCAGAGTGAGAGTGAATTTCTTGACAGTCTGAATGTGATTACCAGAATCGTGGAAACCGATGATTCTTATTCCACGAATCAGAAACTGGCAATCTATGAACTGTTGTCACAGATCAGTAACTGTCAGCCGGAACAGAGACAAAAGTACGCACGCCGGCTGATGCGTAAGCTGAAATAATCAATTCGGCGCGATATTCTTATGTTCTAAACGATAGAGTACGATTTCGGCATTTGCCAGGAATCGTACATCTTTTATTGTGGTGCCTACACCATTGGTCACATCTACGGTATATAAGCCGTTGATCGTATGTTTGCCGCGCAGATACTTCTCTGCCATCTCCGGTTCCAGAAGAGAGCCGAAGAACCAGTAGACCTGGCCGCCGTGACTGTGCCCGGCAAGGAAATACTTGGTCAGATCAGAAGGCACATAATCCGCAGTATCCGGGGTATGACAGATTGTGATGGTATAACTGGTGCGTGAGACATTCGCGTAGGCCGCGTTGATATCCGCATAGCCGGTAAGACTATTATCCAAGCCAACCAGAACCACCGTATCCGTACCGGTATTATGGAGATTGAGGCTCTGGTTTTTTAATACTTCAAAGTCAGCGTCATATAGCACTGTCCGTACATTTGCCAGACGTTCTTCACTGCGTTCGTCGATATCTCCGAGGACCGCGAATTTGCCCAGGGGAGCTTCAATCTGTTTCAGCATACCTGACAGCGTACTCATTGAGCGCGGATTGACCGGGCGGGCATTCTGGTCAAACAGGTCACCGCCGAAGATCACCACATCCGGTGATAATTCATTCATAGTACGTACTAATTTAGCCAGTCTTTGTTCATCCATGAAGTTGTTATAATCCAGGTCGGAAAAGTACAGGATCTTGACTCCGTCTAACTGTTCCGGAATATAGATGGAAGATAATGTCTCATGACGGATCGTAAAGCGGGATGGGGCAGAATAAAAGGCGTCATAAGCCAAAGCTGACGCAAGCAGGAGGGTAAGAGAGAAAACCAAAAGTATTTTATGCCAGATCTTCATGTACTATTCCCGCTTAATCATAGCACAATCAAAATGTTCTTGTTATGGTATAATACCAACAAGATGAATATGTTAAAGAACTGTGTATTACTGACCATGTCTGCGCTGACAACAGAAGATACTCTGCGGGAAGGTGCTCCGGAGATTATCCGGTATATGCTGGAGAACGATTGCCGGTTTTTTATCCTGACCGAGAATTCCAGCCGTTCGGCAGAAGAAATCGCCCATCATCTGCGAAATCAGGGGTTACAGGGAATCACCTCCGATCATATCTATACTTCCACCATGGCTGCGGCAGAACGGATCATGCTGAAGGACAGCAAACATAACCGGGCGAACTATATCGGCGGCAGCGGGATACGGGAAGTATTGTACAATCTGAATTTCAAGATTGATGAAGACGCAGACTGGGTATTTGTCGGTTCTGACCGGAATTCTACATATTCGGATTATTCCGGGATCCTGAAGTCGATCCTCGGCGGTGCCAGGATCATTGCGACAGATCTCACACGCCTGGAATATACGCGCAACGGGGTATATCCCGGTCCCGGCGCAATCGTGAAGATGCTCGAACATGCGTCCGGTACGAAAGCAGTTATGATGTGCTTCCCGTCACCATTGTTTATTACACAGGCGATGTGGAAACTAAACGCTCTGGCAGAGGATACGATCTTTATCTCTGATCAGCTGGAAAGAGAGATACTCTGCGCGCAGAAATGTCATGTGACAACGGCATATATTGCCGGAGATAACGACGAGGCAGGAGACCTGTTTGACCAGGAGATCCATCCGGATCTGGTTATACAGGATCTGCGTGCTTTTACAGACAGAAGGTGAGGTGTACCGTGGTCAAGATAAATGTTGAAGAAATGAGTGAACGTGCACTGCTGGAAGAATTGGTGGAACAGAACCGGAAAGAAGAGACGTTCCGCATGATCCGGTTTGGATTTAACGCAGTGATTCTTGTCGTGATTTTAGCGTTATGTATTATCTATGTTCCCAAGATCATCAATGAACTCCAGACAATCAATAAGATGTTTGTAATCGTCAATGACGAGATGGAACAGATCCGTTCGGTAGTAGAGAGTGTGGATCTAAGTAAGATCGATGATCTTGCGGGTCTTTTGGAGAAACTGCAGGAATTGGCGGAAATGTTCCCGTTCAGCGGGTTATTTCATTAAGTATGGTACAGTTTTTTTCGGACATGCCTCTCTCTGTCGGGGGAGTATATCAGTTTACGGATGAACAAAGTCATCACGCCAAAGTACTGCGTCTGCGGCAGGAGACAGTGCGCCTTGTCCATGACGGAAAGGCTTTTACTGCGCAGATCACGGAGACAGGCAGGCAGTATCAGGCGGTGGTGACAGAAGAAGATCCTGCAGTCAATGAACTGCCGGTACAGGTTACCCTGGCAGCCGCAATGATCAGGAAAGAAAAATTTGAACTGGTCCTGCAGAAAGCCGCGGAACTTGGTGTAACCAGGATCATCCCCCTGATTACTTCACGGACAGTGAACCGGCCGGAAGAAGATAAACTGAAAAAGATCTATGTACGCTGGCAGAGTATCCTGGAGGAGGCATCTGCGCAGTGCGAAAGAAATCGTATCCCGGTTCTGGAGAAGATGATTTCCGCGGACAAACTGCCGGCATACAGGCAGACACAGAATCTCTTCGGGTATGAGCGCGGGTATGAGAAGAGTCCTCTGCTGGGGGATGTGCTGAAACAAGAGGATACCCTGATCGTGATTGGCCCGGAGGGTGGATTTACAGACGAAGAGTGCGATATGTTTCTGGAGAACGGGTTTTCCATGGTCAGCTTTGGGAAACGTATTCTGCGCGCGGAAACAGCTTGTATGTATGCGTTAAGCGTGATCGGGGATTACATGGAAAGGACAAACCGATGAAGTTCTCAATGACGATCCTTGGCTGTAAGGTAAATGCGTATGAGGCTGAAGCTGTAGCCTCTGCACTTGTACAACAGGGATTTGAACGTGTTGCGGAAGGAGAACCTGCCGATATCTCGGTGGTTTTTACCTGTGCTGTAACCAATACCGCATCCCAGAAAAGCCGGCAGATGATCCGCAGGGGAAAACGACTGAATCCTTCCTGTATCGTGGCAGCCGCAGGATGTTACACACAAATCAGCCGGGAGATGGATGAAGATGCGGAGATCATCATTGGTACGGAATTCAAGCAGGAACTTCCTGCATATATCGAAGAATACCTGCGTACAGGAGAAAAGATCCGCAAGATCAGCGAACTGAAGAATACACCGTTTGAGGCAGCGTCAGCCGATCACTTTACGACCCAGACACGTGCTTATCTGAAGATCCAGGACGGGTGTAACCAGTTCTGTTCCTACTGTATTATTCCTTACGCAAGAGGCAGGGAACGCTCTCTGGATCCGGAATCTGTACTGAAAGAAGTCAGGACATTAACAGAGAATCATACCGAGATCGTACTTACCGGTATCCATACCGGACGATACGGAAAAGAATATGGTGTTACAATGACGGAGATGATCCGCAGGATCCTGGAAGAAGAAACCAGACTTCAGAGACTGCGTATATCCTCCATTGAGATCACGGAAATCGATGATGATCTGATCCGCTTGATGAAACAAGATAACCGGATCGCCAGACACCTGCATATCCCTCTGCAGTCTGGATGTGACCGCACACTGAAAGCCATGAACCGTCCGTACACAACCGCGGAATACCTCCAAAGAATCAGGGAGATCCGTGAAGCAATACCGGATATCTCCATCTCCGCGGACCTGATCGTCGGCTTCCCCGGTGAAACGGAAGAAGATTACGCAGAGACAAAGGAGTTCCTCAGGACCTGTGAATTCTCCTTCCTGCATGTATTCCCGTTCTCTCTGCGCAGCGGGACAAGGGCGGAACAGATGAGCGGACATCTGGATGTATCCGTAAAGAAACAAAGAACAGCGGAATGTATACGGATATCGGAAGAACTCTATGACCAATACAAGAAACGCTGGATCGGAAGAACAGCTTCCGTCATTACAGAAAGAAATACCGGTGGTTATGCGACAGGGCATACATCGGAGTATATCCCTGTGAAAATCAAGGGTGAACAAGAACGCGGGATCCTGATGGATGTCAGGATTACCGGGATCATAGACCATGAGGTTTATGCGGAAAGGGTGTGAAATCATGAATCTGAAAGATCTGTTTGAAAACGTACCGGATATTGAGATTGAGAGTCTCATGCCGGACAGCCGTAAGAAGAGACCAAACTCTATCTTTTTCTGTCATAAGGGAATGATGCATGACGGACACAAGTTCGTGAATCAGGCTATTGAGAACGGGGCTAAGGTGATTATTCATTCCGAACCTCTGGAGAATAAAGATCCCAATATCACTTACATCAAGGTGAAGGATGTGACCGCTACCTTTAATCATGTGGCAGACGCATTCTATGGATATCCTTCCCATCATCTGATGATGTTCGGCGTAACCGGGACAAACGGAAAGAGCTCTATTGCCTGTATTATCCGTGATCTGATGGACCCGATCTCACCGACCGGGTATATCGGTACGATTGCGATTGAATACGGCAATGTCAAGTTGCCGCCGCTTCTGACTACCCCGGATATCGATGACCTGCACGGTATTCTGAAAGACATGATCGATGCCGGCATCAAGTGCTGTTCCCTGGAAGCTTCTTCGATCGGTATTGACCAGAGAAGAGTAGAGAGTATCGATTTTGATGTGGCGATCTTCACCAACCTCACGCATGATCATCTGGACTATCACGGCACGATTGAAAACTATTTTGAGGCGAAGAAACGCTTGTTTGATTCTCTGAAGCCTTCGGCTATAGCAGTAACGAACATGGATGATCCCAAGGGGATGGATATCGTCAAGGATACTAAGGCCAAGGTAGTGACGTACGGTGTGGATCATCCCGCAGACTATCAGATTACTTCTTACCAGCTGTTAAGCAACAGTACAAAGTTTACCTTGCACTGCAACAATCTGGATTATGAGATTGAGACAAATCTCATCGCGAAGTTTAACCTGTCCAACCTGCTGGCGGCGATCACAGCCCTGAATGTCAGCGGTGTACCGATTGAGAAGATGATCCCGATGATCGGCAGGATCCGTCAGATCGAAGGACGTATGGAAAGGATCATGGAAGGACAGCCGTTCAACCTGATCGTGGACTTCGCGCATACACCGGACGGAATTACCAAGTTATGTGAATTCGCGTCAGCCATCACACCCCGCGGAAACCGTATCATCGGTGTTACGGGTTCTGCCGGAAAGCGTGATACAGAGAAACGCAAGGTCTTCGGCAGTATTCTTGATCAGTACGCGGATATGATCATTCTTACCGAGGATGACCCCAGAGATGAACGTGTATCCGATATCTGTAATGAAATCTCCACCGGCATAAAAGATACTCCATACTCAATCATCGAAGACCGCTATGATGCTATCCGCCAGGCTGTAGAACTGGCAGATAAGGGAGATACGATCATCGTCATGGGTAAAGGGGATGAGAAGTTCATGTACGGAAGAGAAGGCAGGGAACCCTACCGCGGTGATGATGTCATTGCCAGAGAGGTGATTCATAAATACTACTTCGGAGAAGGAGATGAACGGAATGAATAAGAATAAGTATATTGATCATACATTACTGAAACCAGAGAGTACACCCCAGGATATCGAGAAGATCTGTCTGGAAGCGAAGGAATATGACTTTGCGAGTGTATGTATACAGCCGTGTTACGTAAAGATGGCCTATGGCCTGTTGAAGGATACGGATGTCAAGGTCTGTACGGTAATCGGTTTCCCGCTTGGCGCAAATACGACAGAGACCAAGATCCGGGAAGCATGCCAGGCTGTGGAAGAAGGTGCCGGAGAGATCGATATGGTAATCAATATCGGTGCTTTGAAAGCTGGTGATACGGTCTACGTAACAGAGGAGATCCGCAGGATCAAGGAAGCGATTGGTGACCTGGTTCTGAAAGTAATCATCGAGACCTGCCTGCTTACGGATGAAGAAAAGGTCCTTGCCTGTCAGTGTGCCGTGAATGCCGGCGCAGACTTCGTCAAGACAAGTACCGGGTTCTCCAAGGGCGGCGCAACAGTGGCAGATGTACGGCTGATGAAACAGACCGTAGGAGACCGCTGCCAGGTCAAAGCATCCGGAGGAATACGTACACCGGAAGACTTTGAAGCCATGGTTGAGGCCGGTGCCACAAGGATCGGTACCAGCAGCGGAATAAAACTAATCTGAGATAAAGTTATCGTTGAAAATTTATACAGGCTTTGTTAATATAGATTATGCGAATCGGGAAGGGGGGATAAAGATGGCAAGAGTCGTAGTGAAAGACAACGAAAATCTTGATGATGCACTTCGTCGTTTCAAGCGTCAGGTATCCCGTAACGGAACCCTTGCTGAGGCTCGTAAGAGAGAGTATTATGTAAAGCCGGGCGTCAAACGCAAATTAAAGAGCGAAGCAGCACGTAAAGCAAGAAGACGTGGAAAATAAGAGAAGCCAAGGCTTCTCTTTTTCATCACAGGAGGCAGATTTGGAAAATACGGTAAATATAACCATTGAGGAAATGACAACACTCCAGGCGATGAGTCTGGTAGGCATGGAAGACAAGAATCTACAGCTTTTAGGCATGTGTTTCGGGAAAGATATTACTTTCCGTGACAATACATTTACGGTGAAGGACTGCGATGAAGCCATTGGTGAACAGATCCAGGACGTGATCTACGCATTATATGAACTGGCAAAGAAGAACCAGAGTGTATCCGAACAGGATGTATTATACGCATGCCGCCTGGTAGCCAAAAGTGAAAAGATCAGTTTTGATGAATTAAGCAATGTGATCATCGGACGTACACTTACAGGAAAGGCAATCTCACCGAAGACGAACGGACAGCTCCAGTTTGTCAAAGCCATGGATGATTATCCGATCGTTTTTGCGATTGGTCCGGCAGGTACAGGTAAGACTTATCTGGCTGTAATCAAGGCAGTATCCGCACTGAAAAAGGGAGATGTACGCAGAATCGTACTGACCAGGCCGGCAGTGGAAGCCGGAGAATCCCTGGGTTTCCTTCCGGGAGATATGAAGGAGAAGGTAGATCCGTACCTGACTCCTCTTTATGATGCCCTGCACGACATGCTGGGTGTGGAACAGACCGAGAAACTGATTGAAAAGGGAACGATTGAGATTGCACCCCTGGCATTCATGAGAGGCCGTACTCTGGATGATTCTTTTGTTATCCTGGACGAAGCACAGAATACCACACCTGCACAGATGAAGATGTTCCTGACACGTCTGGGTTTTCATTCCCAGATGGTGATCACCGGTGATGTGACACAGATCGACCTGAAGGTAGGCACACGCAGCGGGCTTGTTGACGCGGCGCATATCCTGCAGCCTGTCGAAGAAATCAAGATTCTGCACCTGACCAGCGATGATGTCGTCAGACATCCCTTAGTACAGAAGATCATCGAACGTTATAGTGACGAGAGTAATAAATAATGAAGAAAAAACCACGGCTGAAGAAACCATTTCGTATTCTTCTCTATTTTCTGATTGAGATTCTTTACACGGTACTGATTTTGTTGTATATGAACTATATTCATGATCAGTATTCTTTTACTACGGTTTTTGATACGGAATTATACAGTATCATCCGTTACGGTGCGGTCCTGTTGATCTGGGTGATCGGCCCGATGTTAAACCGGTATGTCCTGTTCCTGTATGTCGGTGCTTTTCTGTTTGTCATCCTGGGGCAGACATGGTATTACCGCGCGTTTAACAGTTATTGCCGAATCAATACCGCTTTGGATCTGTTCGGAGAAGTTGTTGGTGTAAAAGAGAGTGCATTTGAGTTTATCCAGCGGGAAGAATTAATGGTTATCGGGATGTTCGTTGTGATTACCCTGATCTTCATTCTCCTGTATTTCCTCTGTCAGAGACGGTGTTTCCGCCTGCGCTGGCGTATTCCGTACAAACTGGCATTCCTGTGTCTTCTCATCCCGATGAATCATCATTATCAGGATTACCTCGCCATGACGGAAGACCTCAAGAATAACGTGGATCTCTTCCAGATGAGTAATACGGATTACTATATCTATGATGTCATTCCGACAACGAATCAGTTTGTGGACCGGTTCGGTATCCTGCCTCTGTTATACCGTGACGGTGAATTATACTTACAGAAAGAAGTCATGTCGGCGGAAGACAAGGAAGAAATCGCACAGTTCCTGGCCGGACGTCCGGAAAAAACCGAAAATGATTATACCGGTTTATTTGCGGGGAAGAATCTCTTTATTATCCAGGCAGAATCCTTTAACCGTGCGTCTCTGGATGAAGAACTGACACCGAATATCTACAAGATGTACAGGGATGGTCTGCGTGTGCAGAACTTTAATACACCGGCGCTTCCTGGCTCTACCAGTGATACCGAATTCATGACCAATGTCTCCCTGATTCCCAACAGCGAAGGCCATGCGGTATGTTACGCGTTCCCGGAAAACGAGTACCGGACAACCTTGCCGAAGTTGTTCAACGATGCCGGATACTGGACCGCTGCTTATCATAATAACTACGGAAAATACTATAACCGTGATGTGATTTTTCCTGCTTACGGTTATCAGGATTTCTACGACAGTAACCGCATTGGTGTTGCGGACGGCACAACGGATCTGGATGTCATGGAAGTACTGAAATGGATGTACGTGGAAAATGAGAAGCCGTATATGATCTACTGGATTACTTACAGCGGTCATCAGCCTTACACTCTGGACAGTTTCGGTGTAAGTGAAGAGAGTATCGCCCGGATCAAGGCGAAATATCCCAATCTGGATGATTCCTTTGTGTCCTATATCGCCAAGAACATGGATCTGGACCAGGCAATCGGAAACTTCATGGAAGAGATGGAGAAAGCCGGAAAACTGGATGATGTCGTATTCTTGTTCTTCGGCGATCATGAAGTCAAGAACCTGAATCTCTGGGGTGACAGTATCTTCTATGAACAGACGGGTATAAAACCTATGGATGAATACCGTTATACCGAACTGTACTTCTATAACAGCGCCATGGAAGAACCTATGGAATATACAAAGACTGCTACGGCCCTGGATCTCCTGCCGACCATAGCCAATCTCTGGGGATTGGACTACGATCCGCATACGATCCTGGGAAGGGATATCTTTGATCCGGAGTATGATGGCTTGTTCTTCAGTGAGTGGGAGTACTGGAAGACAGATCACTATTACTATAACTTCATGGATGATGAGTTTGAGTTTCTTGACGACTACGATGAAGAGAAAGCCAGACAGGAAATGGACTACGCGTTCCGGCAGAAAGAAATATCCCGTAAGATATTGAAACTGGATTATTTCGCGGCCGGGAAGAAAGACTGACAAGGTGGTATAATACTATTTATGATTATTACTGTATTGAATCGGACAAATCAGGATATGAGTGCTTTTTCAGAGGATTTTGAAGTGATTTCACAGAGATGTGAGAAGGTCCTTAAACTGAATAAAGATAACGAAGTATCGGTCTCTTTTGTGCGTTCACGGACAATTCATCAGCTTAACCGGGATTACCGTAAGATCGACCGTCCTACTGATGTGATCACATTTGCGGCTATGGACGGGGAAGAAATCTATCCTGAGGGGGAACAATTCGACCTTGGAGATATCTTCATCAATATCGATTACGCGCGCAGACAGGCAGGAGAATACGGACATTCATTCCGCCGGGAGATCTGTTTCCTGTTTACGCATGGTTTATTACACTGCCTGGGATATGACCACCAGACGGCAGAAGAAGAAAAAGAGATGTTTGCGCTTCAGGAAAAAATCCTGGATTCGATCGTTCAGCGTATATGAAGAAGAAGTTTCTGCCTGCGTTTACAGGTCTCTTTGAGGCAATGAAAGATACCGGTGTACAGATACAGATCTTTCTTGGCTTCCTGGCGGTTCTTGCGGGTTTTATACTTAAGATCAATCCGGGAGAATGGCTGGCCGTACTGATCATGATCGCGCTTGTGGTCAGCCTGGAGATCATCAACGCATGCCTGGAGAAGCTATGTGATCTTTATACTACGGAATATAACGAAAAGATCCGGGTAATCAAGGATCTTTCTGCAGGCGCGGTATTGTGGTCTGCCTGTGTTGCCTTGGTGATCGGCGGAATCATCTTTCTGCCAAAGATCTGGAGATGGATAAAATGAGTGAAAAAGAGTATACGACAGTTGAGATAAGAAAGAGCGGTTTTGTGGCGCTGGCTGGCAGTCCGAATGCCGGCAAGAGTACATTGCTGAATGCTTTGATGTGCGAAAAACTGGCAATTGTCTCTCCCAAACCCCAGACCACAAGAAGTGAGATCCGCGGTATTATGAACTACAAGGATGCCCAGATCATCTTTGCGGATACTCCCGGGATTCATCAGCCGGTGGACAGACTGGGAAGCCGTCTGAACAAACAGACTGCTTCGGTGTTGCAGGGAGTAGACCTGATCTATTACCTGGTGGACGGGACTGCGCCGTTTAACGAAGCGGAAGAAAGAACCCTGCGGATGATCCGTCAGGCATATCTTCCGGTATTCCTGATCCTGAACAAGATCGATAAACTGAATAAGAAACAAGTCTTAAACAAGCTCACGGCCTGGCAGAACCGGTATCCGTTTGCGGAATATTTTCCTGTATCCGCGTTAAATGATCATGACTTTGCGGATCTGTTAGATACCACAATTCAGTATCTTCCCGAGGGAGGAGCACTGTATCCCATGGATATGACCAGTGACGGTTCCACAGACTTCCGTATTTCCGAGATCATCCGGGAGAAGATCCTGTTATGTACGGAACAGGAAGTACCTCATGCGACTGCGGTCATCGTGGAAGAAAAGACATGGGTAGAGGATGTATGTGCGATCCGTGCTCTTGTCCTGGTGGAAAAACAGGGACAGAAGGGAATCATCATCGGGAAGAAAGGTGCCATGTTGCAGAAGATCTGTGCTCTGGCGCAGAAAGAGATCAAGGAGATCTTCGGATGGGAGAATGAACTGGAGATCTATGTCCGGGTAGAAGAAGAGTGGCGAAGCCGGGATAAACGTATAACAGAATATGGGTACGGAATCACCGATGAATGATAAGGTCAGAGGAATCATACTGAAACAAAGTGATTACCGGGATAGTTCAGTACTTCTTACGGTACTGACCAGGGAATACGGCAGGATCTCTTTGATTGCGCAGGGAGCACGCAAACCGACCAGCAAGAATGCCCGCTCACTGATGCCGTATACCGAAACAGAATTCAACTTTGATTATAAGGAAAACAAGACGATCTTCCGCATGCGGTCTGTTTCTACGATAGCGTTCTACCGCCGTCTGTACGAAGATCTGGACGCGTCTCTGGCATCCGCACTGCTGTGTGAAGTCACAGACCAGCTGACAGCAGAAGACCAGGATCACCAGCAGACAGAATTCTTCTATGATCTGTTGCAGGAAGCGCTGAAGATGCTGGGAGAAGGAAAGCGTACGGATATCGTGACAGCGGTATTCCTGGCGAATGTTCTGGAACACAACGGTATGGGACCGGCCGTGGATGCCTGCGTACTTTGTGAAAAACCGGAAGCGTATTCCATCAGTCCTGAAGACGGCGGTTTCCTCTGCCGGGACTGCGCGGAAAAGGCAGGTGTGCGTCCGTACAGTATACAGGAATTACGTCAGTTTCGCCTGATCAACAAAGCTTCCCTGACTCATTATGATATTCTGGCCGACAGAATCGAAGATGCCGGGGAAGATATAGAACTGCTGGTACGTTTCTTTACCTTACATGGAGGAATCGACCTGCGTTCCTACGAATTGTATAAGAGAATGCGGATTGTTGAACCGCAGGGTGTAAAGTGATATAATACATCAACCTGAATGAAAAGGGGGTAATCATCATGGATAAGACATTTGATCAGATCGTATCACACGCGAAAGATACAGGTTTTGTATTTCAGGGATCAGAAATCTACGGAGGATTAAGCAATACCTGGGATTATGGTCCTTTGGGAGTTGCCCTCAAGGATAATATCAAGAGAGCCTGGCAGAAGAAGTTTATCCAGGAAGATCCGAATAATGTGGAAATCCAGGCTGCGATCCTGATGAATCCGCGGGTATGGGAAGCCAGCGGTCATTTAAAGAGTTTCTCCGATCCTCTGATGGATTGCCGTCACTGTAAGACCAGACATCGTGCGGACCACCTGATTGAAGAATTCTCTCACGGTGAAGTTACCGGTGAAGGCTGGACAAAGGAAGAAATGGAAACCTACATCAAGGAGAACCATGTCGCATGTCCGAACTGCGGTTCGCATGACTTTACACCGATTCGCCAGTTCAACCTGATGTTCAAGACGTTCCAGGGTATCGTGGAAGACGACAAAGATGCGATCTATCTGCGTCCGGAAACAGCACAGGGTATGTTTGTGGACTTCAAGGGTGTACAGCGCGCATATCGTAAAAAACTTCCTTTTGGTATCGGACAGATCGGTAAGTCCTTCCGTAACGAGATTACTCCGGGTAACTTTATCTTCCGGACACGTGAATTTGAACAGATGGAGATGGAGTTCTTCTGCAAGCCTGGTGAAGATGATGAATGGTACGCATACTGGAAACAGTTCTGCATGGACTGGATCCTGTCTCTGGGAGGAAATCCTGAGCATCTGCGTTTCCGTGATCATGCCAAGGAAGAACTGAGTTTCTACTCCAAAGCTACAAGTAATATTGAATATGCATTCCCGTGGGGATGGGGAGAATTATGGGGTATCGCGAATCGTACAGATTATGATCTTACCCAGCATATGAATACGTCCGGAGAAGATCTCCGTTATCTGGATCCGCAGACCAACGAGAAGTATGTCCCGTACTGCGTAGAACCGGCAGTAGGTGTAGAACGTCTGTTCCTGATGTTCTTCAGTGAGGCATACGATGAAGAGACGCTGGAGAACGGCGATGTGCGTACGGTGATGCATTTCTCACCGATTCTGGCTCCGGTCAAGGCTGCCGTACTGCCTCTGCGTAAGAGTCACGGAGAATTCGGACGTAAGATCCGTGCGGAATTCAGTAAATACTTTGTCTGTGAATATGATGAGTCCGGTTCGATCGGGAAACGCTACCACCGTCAGGATGAGGTCGGTACACCGTTCTGCATTACTGTAGATGAACAATCCCTGCAGGATCAGACAGTAACCGTACGTTACCGTGATTCCATGAAACAGGACCGTATGACCGTAGAAGATGTCATCACGATGATACAGAAAGAAATCGCATTCTAAGGAGATCCATGCCCAGAATCAGTGATCAGGATATCAATGCCGTCCGCGCAAAAGCTGATATTGTGGATGTGATCAGCCGTTATCTGCAGGTACAGAGAAAAGGAAAGTCCTATGTCGCTCTGTGTCCGTTTCACGACGATCACTCACCCTCAATGTCAATCTCTCCTGACCGCCAGATCTACAAGTGTTTTGTCTGTGGTGCCGGCGGAAATGTTTTTACTTTTGTTCAGAACTATGAGAAAGTATCCTTTACCGAGGCAGTAGCCCAGGTTGCCAACATTGTCGGATATCCGCTGTCACTGGAAAACGATCTTCCCGCAAAACCGGAAGATCCCCATAAGAAAGCCATGTACAAGGTGATGGAGGAGATGATCCGCTACACCATCTACGCGCTGAATACGAACGAGGCAGTACTGGAGAAACAATATCTGGAAGACCGCGGGCTGAATGATCAGATCCGAGCTAAGTTTGAAATCGGGTATAATCCGCCCAATGACGCGTTATACCACTTCCTGAAAGCCAAGGGATATAAGGAATCGGATATGGTGGACTGTAACGTGGTACGTACAGGACCAAGAGGGATCAATGACGTGTTTTCCGGAAGGATCACATTCCCGATTCATGACCAGCACGGGAATCCCATCGGCTTCTCTGCCCGTTCCATAGATCCGAATAATCCATCCAAGTATATTAATACTACGGATACGGAACTATTCCGTAAGAGTGATATCGTTTATAATTATCATCGGGCTAAGAGTCAGGCAAGAAAAGAAGGCTGTGTCTATGTGACCGAGGGTGTTACGGATGTGATCGCCTTTGCGAAAGCAGGGATCGACAACTGTGTGTGTACACTGGGGACATCCTGTACGGACCATCAGATCCAGCTGCTGAAGAGTCTGGCGCCGAAGATCGTCTTCTGTTATGACGGAGATGATGCCGGTCAGAAAGCTACCTGGCGGGCAGCCAAGATGGCCTTGGGCAAGAATTGCCGGGTGACGGTCATTGATAACCAGAGCGGGAAAGACCCGGATGAGATCGTACGCAGCCAAGGCGCAGACGGCCTGAAAGCGATGATCAGGAAAGAACTGACCTGGATGGAATTTGTGCTGATGTTCCTGCAGAAACACACGAATATGGACAACTACTCAGAACGCCGGGAGTTTGTCCGCAGGGCGGAAGCAGAGATCAGCTTGCTGGAGGATGAGCTGGATCGTCAGCACTTCACCGATGAATTATCAAGAATCAGCGGGTTCAAACTGAACTATCAGCCGAAAGCAGTCAGACAGGAACATACATCAGTACTGCCGGCAGCGAAAGTACCGGATGGTTTCGCGGAAGCAGAAGATATCATCCTGGCAATGATGCTGGCAAGTCCTGAAGCAGCCCGCAGATACTCAGATCATCTGGGTTATCTGACCGACAAAACCAAACATACAGCTTCGATGATGATCATCGATGCTTACCGGACAAAGGGGAGAGCCGAACCAAGTGCTTTGATCGATGAAACCGATAACGAGGACATTAGACAACTGTTTGTCAGGCTGGCGACACACTGGGCCTGCAGCATTCCTTATGAGGAAAAGATCCTTGACGGTGCCATACGTAAAGTACTGATTCAGGCAAAAACCACACAGGCGGATGCCTTCCGGCAGGCTTTGCAGGGTCCCTTAAGCAGCGAGAACAGAGAGATCATACTGAATCAGTACCAGGAGTGTCTGATGGATCTACGGAGGTATATTGATGAAGACAACAAACAAGACTGAAGAAACAACGGAAACTAAAGTAGTCAGAAAAAGAAGAACGACGAAAAAGAAAACACCAGTATACGGTACACCACGAAGTGTATTCCAGGCCATGTACAAACAGAAAGCCCTGCGTGAAGAATGGGAGAGCGAATGGTACAGGAGTATTATTTTTGCGCGTCTTGCGGAATATCAGATGAATAAGATGAATGAAGGTATAAAAGCAGCACAGGCTAAGGCAGCACAGCCGGAAATCCCGGAAGAAGAACCCGAGGTTGTTGTAAAAGAAAGTGCTCCGGTCAAAGAGAAGATTTCTTCCGGAAAGGGTATAGAAATCTATAAACATACAGGCACAATCAAAGATGTGAAAACTTTGGATGAACTGAAAGAAGAGTTCCGTAAAGTCTATGATGAAGAGGGTATGATCTTCCAGAAAGATATCTTATCTTCTCTGGAACATCTGGATCTCTCTGATCAGGACATGGAAGAATTATATGACTGGTTCAATACGGAAGATATTGAGATATCCGAAGATGAGGATATAGAAGAACTGGAAGAAGATCTTGATCTGATGGATGAAGATGATGAACTGGGTGAAGGCGATGAAGATGACGAGGATGTGGAAACTTCTGCCAACGCCACGGCCCTGATCAACAGTATCTATTCCGGGCATACCGCGGTAGTACAGCTGAACGATCCGGTCAAGATGTATCTGAAGGAAATCGGACGTGTACCTCTGTTAAAACCGGAGGCTGAACTGGAAATTGCCAAGCGTATTGAAGCAGGGGATGAAGAGGCTAAGAATATACTGATTTCCAGTAATCTACGTCTTGTCGTCTCGATTGCCAAGAAATATGTTGGCAGAGGAATGTTATTCCTGGATCTGATTCAGGAAGGAAATATGGGTCTGGTCAAGGCGGTAGAGAAGTTTGACTATACCAAGGGATTCAAGTTCAGTACCTATGCGACATGGTGGATCCGGCAGGCAATTACCAGAGCGATTGCGGACCAGGCCAGAACGATCCGTATTCCCGTACATATGGTAGAAACCATAAACAAGCTCACAAGAATACAGCGTCAGCTGGTACAGGAACTCGGACGTGATCCGACTGCGGAAGAGATTTCTTCCCGCATGGAGGGTATCTCTCCGGAGAAAGTACGTGAGATACAGAAAATTGCGCTGGAACCGGTAAGTCTGGAAACTCCGATTGGTGAAGAAGATGATTCCCACCTCGGTGATTTCATTGAAGATAAGGACGCGATGAGTCCGGACCAGTACGCGAACAACCAGCTGCTGAAAGATGAGATCAACAACGTCCTCAGCGGTCTGACTGAACGTGAGGAGAAAGTACTGCGTCTGCGTTTCGGCCTCTACGACGGCAGAACCAGAACCCTGGAAGAAGTAGGTAAGGAATTCAACGTTACCAGAGAACGTATCCGTCAGATTGAGGCGAAAGCTCTGCGTAAGCTCAAACACCCGACACGTTCCAAGCGTTTAAAGGATTTCTTTGACCGCTGATGAACAAGCGTCTGAAGGCGATTGAACAACTGGTCCCCAAAGACAGGATCACAGCAGATATCGGTACCGATCATGCGTATCTGCCCATTCAACTGGTAAAGACAGGAAAATGTACGAAAGTCTATGCCTGTGATATCCGCAGAGGACCTTTAGCCATTGCGGAAGAGAATATCAAAAATGCCGGATATACCAGACAAATTCCGGTGATTCTGTCCGATGGATTTGAACACGTTCCCATGGATACAGATTGCGCGGTGATCGCCGGTATGGGTGTATATACTGCCGTGGGTATACTGGAGAAGGCGCATAATCGTTTATCTCTGCTGAAAGAAATCATCGTACAGGTCAATGATGATGTGCCGGTGCTCCGGGAGTGGATCAGTGATCACGGTTATACCATCCTGGAAGAAGACATCGTAACCGACAAGAAACATACGTATATGATCGTAGTATTCTCGGCGGATGATCATTCCGGATACAGTGAAGAGGAAATACTCTTCGGACCGGTACTGTTACAGAAGAAAGATCCTGTATTCCTGCAGTATTGGCAAGCCCGCAAACAATTTCTTGAACAAGTACTTCCAATGAAAAAACCGGCAGAGAAGCCGGCTGTGGTCAAAGAAATTGAAATGATCGCAGGAATGTTGGAATCCTGAGTATACAGCGTTGCAGGAAAACCTGTGACGCTTTTCTTATGAACGCAGTTCCATGGTATATCCGCGTCCAAGCACAGAACGCACATTCTCCACGACAACAAACGCCTCCGGATCTATACCAAGAACGGCTTTCTTTACCGGATTGATCTTGTTGTAGGGAACTACCGTGACGATGACTTTCGTCTCTTTCTGCTCATATCCGGTAACACCGTTCAGGTAGGTCATACCATTATCCAGATCATTCAGTATCACCGGACGTATTTCTTCATATTTGCGGGAAAAGATCATGATCTTTGCCACATTGCGTCCGTAAGTGAGTACTTCCGTGACCGTAAGATTTGAAATCAGGATGACTACCAATCCGTATATGGTATTCATGACCGGTATGTTCATTGCGTGATAAAGTATCACGATCAGGTCCAGACAGTACATGATCAGGGAAGGCTGTAGTTTATAGTATTTCTTCGCAATCATCCCGAGAATATCAAAACCGCCGTTACTGCCGTTCCCACGCAGTACCAGACCGCCACCGACACCAAGGAATAATCCTGCCAATACCGCGGACAAGAACGGGTCAGAAGCAGCAGTAGAGAAATCGATCCTGGACACAAGACCAAGAAGAACAGGGAACGCAAAGGATACGATTGCGGTCTTCATTGCGAAGGGAATGCCGAGGAAGACTAATCCCAGCAGGAAGAGGACCGTGTTGACCACCAGTAAGATTGAGGACAGGGAAAACGGAAGATAGTTCACCAGGATCATGGAGAGACCGGTAGCACCACCTGCCGCAAAGGACTGCGGCAGGATAAATAACCCGAATGCGCATGCGCACAGAATCGTTCCAATCAGTATTTCAAGCCAGGATAGCCATAAATGTTTCATAGATCATTCCTCCTGATAAGCATTATAAAAGATATGATATAGTATAAAAGTAGTCCAGACTACAATCTGTTTGGAGGTAAATATGGCAGTTTATGTCGATGATCAATATATACCGTTGCTGGAACGATGCGGTACTGTACGCACATACCGGGAAAACGAACTGATCTTCATGCAAGAAGAATCGGCGGATAACATCTACTTTGTACGTTCCGGAAGAGGACGGATCTTCATGACTACAGAGAACGGCAGGGAACTAACGTTTGAAATCATGCGGAAGGGCAGGATCTTCGGAGATACTTCGTTTCTTTCTCATACCGTGCGTCAGGTATCCATGCAGGCAGTAACGGATATGCAGGTGATTCTCTGCAGCGCTGAAAAGATCATGGAGATCATGGCGGAAGAACCTGAGTTCATGCGTCTGATTCTTCGTCATATGACGGATTCCTGCGATGATCTTCTGCATCAGCTGATCCGCAGTATGCAGTATAACAGTGAACAGAAACTTGCGGATTACCTGTTGTCTTCCACAAGCAGGGAACATCCCGTGATGTCATTTTCTCATGAAGATCTTGCGGCCTGTCTGGGTATGAACAGAGTTACGGTTACCCGAATCCTGAAACATTTTAAAGAAAAACACTATGTTCAGGGAGGCTACGGGATGATTACTGTCCTGAATCGCGAAGGATTAGGTACATGTCTGCCGAAGAAACAGCGATAATCCGTTTGCGCTTAAGCATGAGATGAACGATAATAAATACAGAGAAACAAGGAGGACATCATTATGAAAGAGTTTAAAGTACTTCGTTGTGAAGGCTGCGGTAAAATGGTCATTACCCTGAAGGATTCCAAGTGTCCGACAAAGTGCTGCGGGGAACCCATGGTTGAACTGACTGCCAATACTACAGAAGCAGCAACAGAGAAACATGTGCCTGTCGTAACCAGAGAAAGTAATAAGATCCTGGTCAATGTCGGTTCTGTGGATCACCCGATGATCCCGGAACATTATATCGAGTGGGTCGCTCTGGTATCCGACAAGGGTTTCCGTATTGCTTATCTTGAACCGGGACAGCAGCCATGTGTAGAATGCCTGGAAGATGAGAAGGTAGAAGCAGTATACGCTTACTGCAACCTGCACGGTCTCTGGAAAACCGAAGCGTAAAAAAAGGTGGGTCAGCAACCCATCTTTTTTACTCAACAGAATTTACAGCTTTTGCCAATCTGGACTTCTGTCTTGACGCATAATTCTTCTTCTTAACGCCATTGGAAACGGCTTTATCAAGAATGGAATTTGCAGTGTTATATGCACTGACAGCAGCTTCTTTGTCATTTACTTCAACAGCAGCCAATACTTTTTTAATAGCGTTTTTGACTTCTGTCTTCTGCTTGACATTTGTCTGTCTTCTCTTCTGATTTGTTATTGCGCGCTTCTTCTGAGACTTAATGTTAGCCATGGTTTACCTCCCAACTATTTTTGCATGCTAAATTATTGTAGCAAAGCATATCTGAAAATGCAACGAATAAGGTATAATAAATATCCGGGAGGTTTTCAATGAAAGATCTGCGTGTAATATTTATGGGTACTCCGGTCTTTGCCTGTTCTGTATTAGAGGCACTGATCGAAGAGAAATATAATGTTGTTCTGGTTGTATCCCAGCCGGATAAACCGGTGGGAAGGCATCACCAGGTTGTCAGTACACCTGTACATGAACTGGCGGACAAGTATGGGATTCCGGTACTGCAGCCGGAGAGACTGCGGGAAGAAACAGAGAAGATCCTGGAATATACCCCGGATCTGATCGTTACCTGCGCTTATGGCCAGTTTGTACCGGAAGTGATCCTGAATTATCCAAAATACGGATGTCTGAATATCCATCCCAGTTTACTGCCGAAATACCGCGGCGGCGCGCCTGTGCATCATGCGGTATGGAACGGAGATACAGAGACCGGTGTAGCATTGATGGAAATGATCAAGAAGATGGATGCCGGCAGAGTATATGCGGTAAAGAGAGTCCCGATCGGTCCGGATGAAACGACAGAAGAGTTGAATCTCCGGTTGATGGAAGTATCAAAGGAACTGATCAGAGATGCGCTTCCGGAGTATCTGGAAGGTAATCTTTCGGGTACGGAACAGGAAGAAGAGAAGGCTACGATTGCCCGGAATATCTCCAAGGAAGATGAGTGTATCTCATTTAAGAAAGAAGATCTGCATCAGGTCTACAATCATATCCGGGCACTGATCGACTGGCCGGTCGCTTATGCCCGTATCAACAATAAACGTCTGAAGATCTACCGTGCAGAGATCCGTGAGGGAGGATGTACGGAGGAACCGGGAACGGTCCTGGGATTCCGTGACGGTGCCATGGAAGTTGCCTGTACCGGAGGGATTCTGCGTATTCTGGAATTACAGCCGGAAGGAAAGAAACGGATGAAGGCCGCAGATTTTGCGAACGGGGCAGGACGTGCCCTGACCGGCAGTTGTTTTGAATAAGAGGTGTTCATGGATCAGAAACATATCAGAAACTTTTGTATTATCGCTCATATCGACCACGGGAAATCCACCCTGGCTGACCGGATCCTTGAACTTACGGATACCGTCCAGCAGAGAGATCTGAAGTCCCAGATGCTGGATGAGATGGACCTGGAGAGAGAACGAGGGATAACGATCAAGCTCAATGCCGTACAGCTGAAATATAAAGCGAAAAACGGTGAGGAGTATATTTTCAACCTGATCGATACGCCAGGTCACGTAGACTTTTCCTATGAAGTGTCACGTTCTCTTGCGGCATGTGAAGGTGCTGTCCTGGTCGTGGATTCCACCCAGGGTGTACAGGCGCAGACACTGGCAAATACCTATCTCGCGCTGGATAACGATCTGGAGATCCTGCCGGTCATCAATAAGGTGGATATGGTGAATGCCCGCCCGGAAGTAGTAAAAAAAGAGATTGAGAATATCATCGGTCTGGACTGCAGTGATGCTCCGGAGATTTCTGCCCGCAGCGGTTTGAATGTGGATCAGGTGCTGGAACAGATTGTTACCAAGATTCCGCAGCCCTCTGGTGATCCGGATGCGCCGTTACAGGCACTTGTCTTTGATTCCTTTTATGATTCTTACCGCGGAGTTATTGCGCTGGTACGGGTCCGTCAGGGCAGTCTGAAAGTCGGTGACCGGATCCGGTTCATGGCCAGCGGCGCGGAATACGAAGTGTTGGAACTGGGTATCCGTAATCCCAAGGAAGTACGCCTGGATGCTCTGGAATGCGGAGATGTCGGGTGGATCGCGGGCTCAATTAAATCCATAAGAGATGTACAGGTCGGTGATACACTGACTTCTGCGGTACGTCCGGCGAAAGAACCTCTGGAAGGATACCGAAAGATGAATCCGATGGTTTACTGCGGTTTGTATCCATCCGATGCGGATAAATATGAAGATCTCCATGAAGCACTGGACAAGTTACAGTTGAATGATGCCTCTCTGCAGTATGAACCGGAAACTTCCCAGGCACTGGGTTTTGGCTTCCGGTGTGGTTTCCTGGGCTTACTGCACATGGATGTCATACAGGAAAGACTGGAAAGGGAGTATAACCTGGATCTGATTGCGACAGCACCTTCGGTTGTCTATCATGTCTATCAGACCGACGGCACGATGATTGCGGTGGATAACCCCGCAAAGCTGCCGAATGCGTCCAAAATCGAACATATCGAGGAACCATATGTGAAGGCAGAGATCATGGTGCCGGATGAGTTTATCGGCGCGGTAATGGAACTGTGCCAGAATAAACGTGGTATCTTCAAGGAGATGGAAGTCATCGATACCGGCCGGAATATGGTTGTGTATGAACTTCCGTTATCCGAGATCATCTTTGATTTCTTTGATCGTTTAAAATCTTCTTCCAAGGGATACGCGTCTTTGGATTATGAACTGATCGGATACCGCTCGGAAGATCTTGTGCGTATGGATATCCTGCTGAACGGGGAACTTGTGGACGCACTGAGTGTGATCATCCACCGCAGTGAGGCATATGCCCGCGGCAGTGAGATCACGATCCGGCTGAAGGAGATCATTCCCAAGCAGCAATTCGAGATTCCCGTGCAGGCCGCAATCGGCGGGAAAATCATTGCCCGTACAAATATCAAGTCTCTGCGAAAGAACGTCCTGGCGAAGTGCTACGGCGGCGATATAACCCGAAAGAAGAAACTTCTGGAGAAACAGAAAGAGGGAAAGAAACGGATGAAGGCTGTAGGTTCTGTCGTGATCCCGCAGGAAGCCTTCATGGCTGTTTTATCCATGGATGATGACCGCAGAAAATAAACCTGAACATTTATATATCCATGTACCATTCTGCCGTACCATATGTTTTTACTGTGACTTTTGTCATGTGGTTTATACGGAAGAAGTGGCAGACCGGTGGCTGGACGCACTGACAATTGAAGCAGAGCGGCTGCGTGATGTAAAAAACCTGAAGACGATTTATATCGGCGGCGGTACTCCGAACAGTCTCTCTGATTTTCAGTTACGAAGATTACTGGATCTGTTTGCGCATATTCAGTGTGAAGAATACACCGTGGAGATCAACCCGGAATCCCTGGATCAGGAAAAAGTAGAGATTTTGCGTGATCATGGCGTAAACCGGATCAGTATGGGAATGCAGAGTTCCGATCCGGAGGAACTGAAGATGATGAACCGGCACCATACGATGGAAGATCTGCGTAATGCGGTAAATCTGCTGAGACAGGCAGGCATAGAGAATATCTCTCTGGACCTGATGTACTCTCTGCCGGGACAGACCATGCGTATATTGAAAAAGAGTCTTGAGGACGCTGTATCTCTGGAGCCTGCGCATATCTCCATCTATTCCCTGACGATTGAAGAAAACTCGGTATTCGGCAGACGCGGGTATACCACTGCCGATGAAGATACCGAAGCGGATATGTATGAGTGGATTTGTAAAGTACTTCCTGCGTATGGTTATGAACAGTATGAGATTTCCAATTTCGCGCAGAAAGGGAAAGAATCCCGGCATAATCTGGCTTACTGGCACTACAGGGACTTTTACGGATTCTCTGCCGGAGCCAGCGGGAAAGAAGGGCATTTACGCTACGACAAGCCCCGGAATCTGAAAGCCTACATCGCAGATCCCTTCACACGGGAAGAAATACCGCTGACCCGGGAAGAGGAACGTTTTGAACACTGGATGATGTCTCTGCGGATGGTACAGGGAATGGATCTGGAGGAGTTCAGAGAGAGATACGGTATATCATTTACAGAGTGTTATCCGGAGATTACCCACTCCCTGATCCAAAGGGGATTACTGGAATGTGACGGAAAGTATCTGCGTTGTACGAAACAGGGATATCCGATCATGAATGAGATTCTGGAAGAGTATTTATAAAGGCAGCCAAAGCTGCCTTTTGATTATTCGGATAAGATACCCTTACACCAGGTATGGATCACTTCAAACTGCTGATCCAGTATGACAAGATCTGCGTCATGGCTGATTTCAATACTGCCGAGATGATCATCTTCTTTAAGCAGTTGTGCCGGATTGACCGTACAGGAGCGTATGGCCTTTACCGGATCAACCTCACAATCCCGGATCAGACGTCTTAAACCTTCATTGAACTTCAATGTACTGCCGGCCAGAGTATCTGTATCTTTCAGATAGGCGGCGCCGTTATCCTTCAGGGTAACGATCTGATCCCCAAAGAGATACTCTCCGGCTGGCAAGCCTTTGCAGGAAAGAGAATCACTGACCATGACCGGGGCAGATATACTCTTGGCATGATAGAAGATATGCAGAGCGTCTGGTGATACGTGAAGACCATCCGCGATGATCTCCGAGGGAAGATCATGCATACGCAGGGCAGCACCGCTGACTCCGATCTCACGGTGATGGAAAGGGGATTGGCGGTTAAATGTATGGGTGATGGATGAAACTCCGTCTTTTACGGCTTTCTGGATTTCCGCGTAATTTGCCGCGGAATGGCCTGCAGAGACGATAATACCGCGATCTCTGCAGAAACAGATCAGCGTATGTTCCGTATCCATTTCCGGCGCTACAGTCACAATACGGATGAGATCTCCGTAATCCCGGTATAATTCTTCGAATTCCGTGATCTCCGGTCTGCGGATATACTGTCTGTCCTGGGCACCGGCGTAGTCAGGATTCAGGTAAGGCCCTTCGAGATGTACACCCAGGATCCGTGCCCCGTTCTGATCATTTACAGCCTTGCGTACCGTATCCAGAGAACTGCGCATGTTATCCACGGACGCAGCCGCAAGCGTAGGCAGAAAACCGGTAACTCCTTCTTTGAGAAGTTGTTTCTGCCAGTGTTTTAATCCTGTGATATCTGCCTGTAACGTATCATAGCCATAGGCACCATGGGTATGGATATCAATAAATCCCGGAAGAATGCACGCGTCTCCGTAATCCTGGTCCGGCTGTTTCTCTCCATAGTCAAAAAGATGAATGATATGTCCATCATTCATCTCTATCTGAGCTTTGACAAACTGATCTCTGATCCAGATCTGACGGCTCTGTATAATCATTTTTTCTGCATCCTTTTTTCTCTGGCTTCTTTGAAGGAAATCATATACGGAATACCATCATACATCCGGATCAATCTTTCCTGGGTTTCGTTCATATTATCTTCCGTGCATGGAAGAACTTTAACATAGGCGTATTTCCCGTTCTGCAGGTCTTCATATGCCCGGGAGATTGACTTGTTTGTCAGTACATTGAATACTTCTTTATTTATATTACGGGAACTGCCGACATAGGCTTTCTCATAACTGTCATAATTCGCGTCTTTCACCGGCTGGTCATAGACGGTAATGACATAACAACCCGGTTTCGCTTCACCATCCGCCTGATACTGATCCTTGAATGCGGAAGAATCCACCCATTCGTTCTTGTCCGAACTTTTTACGGAAGCGTCTTTGGTTTTCTCGCTGATGACATACGCCGCAATCAGGGCAATCATTTCCAGCAGAGATGCCAGGGGATAGAAGTAACTTTCAACGCAGACAGCGGTAAGCAGGGCAATCGTCATCACGAGGGCACTCGTACGATGATGTCTGCCTACCTTCATATATATAATGATACCGATAATGGCCAGGATCACACAGAGGATAAACCCCAGCGGGATACCTTGTATGACTTCTTGATTCAATACTTCCATGGTTTTCTCTTTCTATTTCCGGTGATACAGCTTCTTGTGCTGGTATACAGGATCAAAGGTGACATTTACACCAAGTTTACGGAATACTTCGGCATCTTCCAGGGGAAGGATCACTGTACAGTGTGCCTCAGAACCTTTCAGGTCATTCAGGTGAGACATTGCGCTGGCGGTAATCTTGTTATCCTTGGCGGTAATAGCGAGGGCAATCAACAATTCATCACTGTGTAGACGCGGATTGTGGTTGCCAAGGTTGTTGATCTTCAGATCCTGAATCGGTGTGACATAGGATGGATCAATCAACAGGGTATCCTTAGGAATATTGCCCAAAGCCTTGATGGAATTGATGATCACGGCAGCGGATGGCCCGAACAGAGAAGATGTTTTCCCTGTAACGATACGTCCGTCCGGAAGCTGAAGGGCAATGGCCGGTGCTCCTGTGACTTCTGCCTTGTTTCGGGCAGTAACAGTAACCGCGCGGTCTTCCGGGGTGATGCCGAGTTCATTCATCAGGAACTCGATCTTGGTTACGGCAGAGGCTGGTACACGTTCTGCCTTGGCATCCACCAGTACATGATAGTAGCGGCGGATCACTTCATCTTTGGCAGCTTCTACAGCAGCGTCGTCGTCAACGATACAGAAACCCACCATGTTTACTCCCATGTCGGTAGGAGACTGGTATAATTGCTTGTTCTGGATTCTGGTGATGATCCGGTTCAATACCGGGAAAATCTCAACATCACGGTTGTAGTTTACGGCTTTCACACCGTAAGCTTCCAGATGATAAGGATCGATCATATTGACATCGTTGAGGTCTACGGTGGCGGCTTCGTACGCAAGATTGACCGGATGATGCAGGGAGAGATTCCAGACCGGGAAGGTCTCAAATTTGGCATAACCGGACTGTATACCGCGGATCTGGTCATGATACAGCTGGGAGATACAGGTAGCCATCTTTCCGGAACCCGGACCTGGCGCAGTAACAACGATCAGACGATGTGAAGTCTGAATATAGTCATTCTTTCCGAGACCGTTCTCAGAAACGATGAAATCCAGATCGGTAGGGTAACCCGGAATAGAATAATGTTTATAGCAGGGAATACCCGCAACCTGCAGCTGATGCATAAAGGAATCCGCAGAAGGCTGATGTTCGTACTGCGTGATCACAACACTGCCGACAAACAGTTCCAGAGATTTGAAGGCATCGATCAGACGGAATACTTCCTGGTCATAACTGATGTCCAGATCACCTCTGGTCTTGGACTGTTCTATATTATTTGCGTTGATGCAGATCACCATCTCTACATCTTCTTTTAAATCACAGAGAAGACGGATCTTGTTGTTTGGTTCATACCCCGGAAGTACTCTTGAGGCATGATAATCATCAAAGATCTTGCCTCCGAATTCCATGTAGAGTTTTCCCTCAAACATACCAATACGTTCAAGTATCTTGTTTCTCTGCAGTTCAAGATATTTTTCGGAATCAAATGCTATTTTCTTCATATTGCGGAGCCCCTATAAGAGTATAGCAGAATCTGAGGCTTTTTTGACGATAAGTTGTATACGCAATCAATTCTTACCTGAAAAATGTAAATGTTTTCATTAAATAATGTAAAAATTTGCGAAAATATGCATGAATTGATAATAAAAGGTTGTAATATTGTCCGAAAAGTTGTAAATTCACAGTATGTTACCTTCCGCTTACTATGCGCGGAATGACAGAAAAAAGGGGGACGCAAATGCTAAAGTACATATTGAAAAGACTTGCGATAGGTTTGGTCACATTGCTTATCCTGTCTACAATAACATTCTTCGGCGTCAGAGCCATGCCTGGTGATCCTTTTGAACAGGATAACAAGGTTATGTCTCCGGAAACATACCAGGCGCTGCAGGAAAAGTTTCATTTAGATAAGCCTTTATCTGAGCAGTATGTCATTTTCCTGAAAAATGCCATCCATGGAGATTTCGGCGAATCTATTTCAAAGAAAGGAAAGCTTGTTTCTGATATCATCGCACTTCGTTTTCCGGTTACGGCAAAACTGGGGTCTATTGCATTTGTGGTCGCGATGTTGATCGGACTAACGCTGGGAATTATCTCGGCACTAACAAAACATCGATGGGTGAATAACCTGATCACGCTGATTGCAACACTGGGTGTATCTATCCCGGGCTTCCTGTTTGCCTTGCTGATCATGATCGTCTTTGCTGTAAAACTGAAATGGCTGCCGATCGTTGGTCTCCAAGGCCCGGAATATTATATTTTGCCGGTAGCGGCTCTGTCACTCGGACCGATTTCTTCGGTTACCCGTCTTACCAGAAGCTCGCTGCGTGACGTCATGCATGAGGATTACATTACACTGTCCAGAAGTAAGGGAAATAAAGAGTTCCGTACAATTGTACTGCACGGTCTCAAGAACGCGCTTCTGCCTGTAATTACTCTTGCCGGTCCGTTGTTTGCCGGTATGATCACCGGTTCCCTGGTTATTGAAACATTGTTCTCGGTTCCGGGTATCGGTGCGGAATTTACCAACAGTATCACCAATCGTGACTATACACTGGTCATGGCTTTGACGATTCTGTTTGGTACATTGGTTATTATCATGAATCTTGTGTCCGATGTTGTCGCGGCTATCGTAGACCCCCGGATCAAGTTAGGAAAGTAGGGCAGCGGATATGAGTGAAAACAGATTAGAATATACAGATGATCTTTTCGATAAACTGCCTGAAGAGGATAAGAACTCTGAGTTTATTGCGATTGCCAGTAAGACGTTCGCAAGAGATGCCTGGGACAGATTCAGAAAGAACAAGCTTGCTCTTTATGGTCTGGTCTTCCTGGTCATCATGATTATCCTTGCGATTTTTGTCCCCATCCTGGCTCCGTATGAATTCGATACACAGGATATGGTCAATCGTAATGCCATGCCCAGTCTTCAGCATTTCTTCGGCACTGACAAACAGGGAAGAGATATCTTCGTCCGTGTCATGTATGGTGCGCGTATTTCTCTGTCTATTGGTTTCTCTACAGCTGCGATCAACCTGGTGATTGGTATTCTCTACGGTGGTATCTCCGGCTATGTCGGCGGCAGAGTTGACATGGTCATGATGCGTATTATCGATATTATCTACGCTGTTCCTTCTCTGATTTATGTTGTATTGATCCTGCTGGTCTTCGGTGACAGTATCGGAAGTATGATGCTTGCCATCTGTCTGACTTCCTGGATCGGTATGGCCCGTCAGGTACGAGCACAGGTCATGTCCCTGAAAGAGATGGAATTCGCTCTGGCAGCCAGAGTTATCGGTGCCAGTGACAAAAGAATCCTTCTCAAGCATCTGATTATTAACGCATTAGGTCCGATCATTGTCTCCCTGACCATGATGGTTCCGGCAGCCATCTTTACCGAATCCTTCCTCAGTTTCGTCGGTATCGGTCTGAATCCGGCAATCCCGAGCTGGGGCAAACTGGCAAATGACTGCCGTGCTCTGATCTTTACACAGCCGATCCAGATCATCTGGCCGGTCGGCGCGATCTGTCTGACGATCCTTGCGCTGAACTTTGTCGGTGACGGTATCGGTGAAGCATTCCAGGCAAGAACAAGGTAGGTGAGTGAATATGGCATTATTAGAAGTTAAAAATCTAAGTACGGAATTCACTACCGCACAGGGAAATGTCCTGGCTGTACGTGATGTATCGTTCCAGGTAGATCAGGGTGAAGCCCTGGGTATCGTCGGTGAATCCGGTTCCGGAAAGAGCCAGACGATGTATTCCATTATCGGATTGCTGGCAGACAACGGTATCATCACAAGCGGTGAAGTTACCTTTGACGGTCAGAATATCTCGCGGAGTCAGTTTAAGACAAAGAAAGACTATGACAACTTCATGCGTCAGTTCCGCGGTAATTCCATGGCGATGATCTTCCAGGATCCGATGACCTTCCTGAACCCGGTAATCAAGATTGAAACACAGCTTGTCGAACCGCTGATGAATCATACAAAGATGAACCGGTCAGAAGCCAGAGAAAGAGCTCTTGAGTTGATGCGTAAGGTTGGTATTCCTTCACCGGAAAAACGTATTGAACAGTATCCGTTTGAATTCTCCGGCGGTATGCGTCAGAGAATTGTCATCGCTATCGCGCTGGCCAACAACCCCAAGCTGATCATTGCGGACGAACCGACAACTGCTCTGGACGTTACGATCCAGGCACAGGTACTGGAACTGATCGATGAACTGAAAGTACAGGGCAATTCCGCGATCATCATGATCACGCATGACCTTGGTGTTGTTGCCAAACTGTGTGACCGTATCGCTATCATGTACGGCGGCAAGATCGTTGAAATCGGTACGGACAAGGATATCTTCTATGATCCGAAACATCCGTATACCAAAGGTCTGCTGAACTGTATTGCCAATCCTGAGGATGATGACGAAGATGAACTTCGTCCGATTCCGGGATCTCCGCCGGATCTGCTGAATCCCCCGAAAGGCTGCCCGTTTGTGGATCGTTGTGAAGAGGCGATGAGAATCTGTAAGAATTATCCGCCGGAAGTCACGGTATTCAGCAATACACACCAATGTTCCTGTTGGTTATTACATGAAAAGGCGGTGGCGAAATGAGTGAGAATGCAATTCTTGAAGTCAAGAATCTGAAAACATACTTCGATGTTACAAAGGGAATCTTTACCCGGAAACAGATCGTTAAGGCTGTAGATGACGTATCCTTCGATGTAAAGGAAAACGAAACCTTCGGTCTTGTCGGTGAATCCGGCTGTGGTAAGACTACTCTGGGAAGAACAATTGTAAAACTGTATGACCCGGTTTCCGGATCCATTACCTTCCAGGGTCAGGATATTGCCAAACTCAAGGGTAAAGACCTGACGAAATTCCGTAAAGATATGCAGATGATCTTCCAGGATCCGTACGCATCCCTTAATCCGAGAATGACTGTCGGTGAAATCATCAAGGAACCGATGATCATTCATAACATCTATAACACCGATCAGGAAAGAGAAGACAGAGTTGTCGAACTCTTAAGGATCGTTGGCTTAAAACCTGACCACATCCGCCGTTATCCGGCAGAATTCTCCGGTGGTCAGAGACAACGTATGGTATTGCCAGAGCTCTGGCAGTCGATCCGAAATTCATCGTATGTGATGAACCAATCTCTGCTCTGGATGTTTCCATCCAGGCACAGGTAGTCAACCTGCTGAAAGAGATTCAGAAGGAAATGGGCTTATCTTATCTGTTTATCGCTCATGACCTTTCCATGGTTAAGCACATCTCGGATCGTATCGGTGTTATGTATCTGGGTCATCTGGTCGAATGTGGTCCTTCCAATGATGTATACCACAGACCGCTGCACCCATACACTACGGCATTATTATCCGCAATTCCGATTCCGGATCCGGACACAGCCAAGGCGAAGAGAAGAATCGTACTGGAAGGGGAAATACCCAGTCCGATCAATCCGCCGGAAGGCTGTCCGTTCTGCACACGTTGTCAGAAGGCAACAGAACGTTGCCATGTTGAACGGCCGCAGATGATCCAGGTAGGAACCCGAACAGTCGCATGTCATCTTTATGAAAGGTAAGGGGAAAAGAAATGACAAAGTACGTTAAAAGATTAACTGCAGGACTGATGGCTTTGGCTTTAGTCGCCTGCTCCAACGGCGGAGGCTCCGCTGCTACACCGACTCCTGCGTCCACTTCCGGAACAGAAACCCAGGCTCCGGCAGCTGAACCTGGTTACAAGACAACATTTACGTTTGCCATCGGCGGTGAACCGACATACCTGGATCCTTCCAGAACAGGTGATTCTGTAACTGCTGAAGTAACAAACCAGATCTGGGATACACTGTTTATCCTTGGTGAAGATGGTTCACCGGTTCCTTCTAACTGTATCGACTGGTCTGTCAGTGATGATGGTCTGACTTATACATTCAAGCTTGATCCAAACGGCAAATGGAGTGACGGAGAACCTCTGACTGCTGAACACTATGTCTTCGGTATCAAGCGCTGCATCGGTATGGGTTATGACAACGTCGGCTTCCTTGAATTCATCACAAAGTATGTCAAGAATGCGGAAGCGCACGTACTGGATGATGTTGCGAACATGGATGATGTCGGTGTAAGAGCTGTTGATGACTTCACACTTGAAATCGAACTGTTCACATTATGTCCGTTCTTCACATCTCTGACGCCTGCAATCGTCTATGCTGCACAGCGTCCGGAATTCTCTACAGAACATGATTCCGAATGGTCTTCCACACCTGGTTATCCGACCACCGGCGCATTCTATCCGACAAAGATCGATGCTGCTTCTGAATTCATTCTGAAGAAGAACGAAAACTTCGCGCATGCAGACGATGTTACTGTTGATGAAATGATCATCAAGGTAATGCCTTCCATGGAAGCTTCCCAGATGGCATTCCGTACAGGCGAGATCGACTATGATACATCCGCAGGTTCTGATGTCGTCAACATCCCTGACCTGAAGGATAATATCATTATTGCCGGCAACGTCAACTACTACATGAGCATTAACTGCTATGAAGGCAATCCTGCTCTGAATGATGTAAGAGTACGTCGTGCGATGCAGCTTGGTATGGATCGTTCTGCATTCGTCACAGCTCTTGACGCCGGCGATGTCTTCTATGAACTGAATGGATTTATCCCTCATGGTCTGCCGGGAATCAACGGTGACTTCCGTACAGAATCCGACAACACGGAAAAACTCGTGTACACTGACAAGGATGAAGCGAGAGCTCTGATGGAAGAAGCAGGATTCAGTGAGACAAATCGTCTTGCTCTGGAATACTCCTACAACCAGAACTCCATGCATGATACCGTTGCTGCTGTTATTACAGAACAGCTGAAGGATATCTACATCGATGTAACTCTGAAGACATCTGAATTACGTACATTCTTCGATGACCGTTCTTATGGCCGTTATGATATCTGCAGAAATGCGTATTCCGCAGACTACATGGATCCGTACAACTTCATGGCTTTGATGGATACATCCAACAACACCAGAGGTATCTTCTTCGGTGATGATTACTATAACCAGCAGCTGGCAGAAACCTTCAATATGACAGGTGACGAACGTCTCCAGGCATTCCACGATCTTGAACATTACGCGATCGCTGAACAGTGCTGGAACTGCCCGTTATTCGGTTATGGTGATGTTTCTCTGCAGAAGACAGGTACAACAGGTGTTATCGTCAATCCTCAGGGAACACATTACTTCATGTATGTGAAGTGTCCTGAATAAAAAAACTAACTTCGGTATAGAGACAGGACCGGATCTTAGTGAAGGTCCTGTCTGCATATACAAATCTAGAGAAAGGGGAAAGTAAATGAAAACTTTCAAAAAACTGATTGTTGGTATCGCTGCTCTCTCCCTGGCTGCGTGCTCAGGCAAGGGCGGTAATTCCGCAACCACTCCTGCTGCGACTTCTGAAGCTACTACAGAACCGTCAGCAGAGACTTCATCAGGCTACAAGACAACATTTACCTATGCTGTCGGTGGTGAGCCTACTTACATGGATCCGGCAAGATGCGGTGACTCTGTTACAGCAGAGATCCACAACGAGATCTGGTATCCGTTGTTCTACCTGGGAGAAGACGGTTCTCCTCTGAATGGTGACTGTATTGATTATACGATCAGTGATGACCTGCTGACCTATACATTCAAACTGGATCCGAACGCGAAGTGGAGTGACGGTGAGCCGATCACTGCTGATCAGTATGTATTCGGTATCAAGCGTTGTATCGGTATGGGTTATGACAATGCCGGTTATCTGACCATGATCACCAACTATATTGAAAATGCTGAAGCACACGTTGAAGGCGATGTAGCAGATATGGATGATGTCGGTGTCAAGGCGATTGATGACTATACACTGGAAATCAAACTGAACGGACCGTGTCCTTTCTTCGTCAGCTTACTGCCGACACAGGTATTTGCAGCACTCCGTCCGGAATTTGCTACAGAACATGATTCCGAATGGTCCAGTACTCCGGATTTCCCGACAACAGGCGCGTTCTATCTGACAAAGATCGACTCTGCTTCTGAGTATGTGATGGAAAAGAACCCGTACTTCGCACATGCAGATGATGTCGTTGTTGAACACATGATTGCCAAGATCATGCCTTCCATGGAAGCTTCTCAGATGGCATTCCAGACAGGCGAAATCGACTATGATACAGGCGCAAGTTCTGACGTAGTCAATGTTCCTGAACTGAAGGACGCTGTCTCCATTTCCGGTAACGTCAACTACTACATGAATATCCAGTGCTACGAAGGTAATGAAGCGCTTAAGGATGTCAGAGTACGTCGTGCGATCCAGCTCGGTTTCGACCGTTCCGCGTTCGTTACAGCTCTTGATGCAGGTGATGTGTACTATGAACTGTATGGATTTATTCCTGTAGGTATTCCTGGTGCGCATGGTGACTTCCGTACAGAATCCGACAACACAGAAAAACTCGTTTACTGTGACAAGGATGAAGCCAGAGCTCTGATGGAAGAAGCAGGATTCAGTGAGACAAATCGTCTTGCTCTGGAATACTACTACAACCAGAACTCCATGCATGATACTGTTGCGGCAGTGATCGCTGAACAGCTGAAAGACATCTATATCGATGTAACATTAAAGACAGCTGAACTCCGTACATTCTTCGATGACCGTTCCTATGGACGTTATGATCTTGCACGTAATGCATTCTCTGCAGACTACATGGATCCTTGGAACTATCTGGAACTGATGGTTACCTGGAATAACACAAGAGGAACATTCTTCGGTGATGAAACTTATGACAACATGCTGAAGGCAACCATGACCATGGAAGGCGAAGAACGTATGCAGGCATTACATGATGCTGAACATTACGCAATCGCTGAACAGTGCTGGAACTGCCCGTTATTCGGTTATGGTAGTGTTTCCTTACAGAAACCTGGCACAACAGGCGTCATTAATAACCCTCAGGCAAACCATATCTTCTGGTATGTCAAGTGTCCGGAATAATCGCATAAACCACGATTAATACTTAAGAGGGAGTCCATTCGGACTTCCTCTTATCTTTCATGAATTGTTTGTTTTCCTGAGTACAGATGCTGTATTGAGGAAAGCGACACAATTCAGGTAAAGGAGGATACACATGAAACCGATTGCGTTAGACCAGTTCAAGGAGTACACGTTTCTTTCATCTTTATCTGTGACTGCAGATAAAACACAGCTATATTTTATCCGTACCAGGGTAAACATGGAAAAGAACGGATATGAACAGCAGTTGATGACGATGAATACAACGGAGAAGAAAGCAGTACCGGCAGGAGACTGGAAAGAGCGTGTTTCCTATACGATTATCGGGAATGATGTTTTCCTGCTGGATAAAGATCCGGAAAACAAGACAACACATACTCTGGTCAAAAAGAAAACCGATGCCGGGGAAGAGACAGTTCTTACCGTACCTCTGGGTATCGGAAGGATCCTGGACTTTGATAAAAACCATTATCTGGTCAACGCGCAGACAAACCGCGCATGTCCGGACTACCATGCCCTGAGTGAGGAAGAGAAAAAAGCGTATGACCAGAGTGTGGAAGACAACAAGGATTATATCGTCTTTGATGAGTATCCGTTTGTGTTTAACGGTGCCGGTGTCATCAACGGAAACCGTAATTCCCTGTTCCTGGTGAACAAAAAGACAGGTGCTGCGAAGAAGATCGTTCCGGATACCTTTGATGTCGGAAGTTTTGAAATCATTAAGGGAAAACTGATCTTTGTTGCCAATGACTTTACGACATTCAAGACAAAGTGGGACAAGATCTACAGTTATAATGCCAGAACCCACGCTGTGGAGGAAATTTACGGAGAACGTATGCAGATCCACCGTGTCTTTGAACAAGACGGGAAGATCTATGTCAAAGGTACCTTCGGCAAAGACTGGGGTGAGATGGAAGCCGGTAAGATCTATGAACTGAAGAACGGGCAGATGGTCCTCCGCGCGGATACAGAATACTCCATGTATAACTCCATTGCGACAGACTGTCATTACGGACGTACCAAGGGCTTTGACCACGTGGATGGTGTGAATTATTTTGTGACAACAGATCGTGACCGTGGTGTGCTGCTGAAATTGAATCAGGGCAGCTTTGAGAAGGTGATCAACCTGAGTGGTTCCGTGGACGATTTCGCCTTCGGACCGGAGAGTATCTTCATTATTGGTACGTTAAAGCAGGATCTGCAGGAGATCTACGAAGTCATAGACAACAAGGCGAAGAAACTGACTTCGTTCAACACAAAGACGCTGAGAGGCTGTTATGTGTCCAAGCCGGAAAGACTAACAGTTGACCGCGCAATACCCGTGGACGGATGGGTGATGAAACCAATCGATTATGATCCGTCAAGGAAGTATCCGGTGATCCTGGATATTCACGGCGGCCCGAAAGCTGCCTACAGTGATGTCTTCTATCATGAGATGCAGTATTGGGCAGGTCAGGGATACTTTGTGATGTACTGCAATCCCCGCGGTTCTGACGGTAAAGGTAACCAGTATGCAGATCTGCGTCACCAGTGGGGCGGTATCGACTATTCTGATATCATGGCTTTTGTGGATACAGTACTGGCAAAATATCCGGCCATCGATGAAGAACGCATGGGTGTTACCGGAGGGAGCTACGGTGGTTATATGACCAACTGGATCATCGGACAGACCGACCGGTTCAAGGCTGCGGCTACCCAGCGTTCCATCTCCAACTGGATCAGTGAAGTCGGTGTCAGTGACTATGGTATCGATTTCCCGATAGAACAGGAATTCGGAGATGTCTATAACTGTGCCGCGGAACTGTGGGGAATGAGCCCGCTGAAGTTCGCAAATAACGCGGTGACACCGACACTGTTCATCCATTCTACGGAAGACTACCGCTGTCCGGTACCGGAGGCTCTTCAGCTGTATACAGCCCTGACATGCCGCGGTGTTGAGACACGTATGGTTCTGTTCAAAGGTGAAAACCACGAACTGTCCAGAAGCGGTAAGCCTCTGCACCGGATCCGCCGTCTGAGCGAGATCACAACATGGATGGATAAACATCTGAAAAACACGGAGGAGTAATTATGGAATTTGATCTAACCAAACCACATTGTTACTGGTTTAATGAGATATCCAAAATACCTCATCCTTCCAGACACGAAAAACAAATCAGCGACTTCATTGTGGGATTTGCGAAAGAACGTGGTTTGTACTGGAAACAGGATCATGTATGGAACGTCATTGTGGAAAAGCCCGCAACACCAGGTTATGAGAACGCGGAACCAATCATCCTGCAGGCACATATCGATATGGTGCCGGCCAAGACAGAAGGATCCGCACATAACTTTGAGACAGACCCGCTGACCCTGTATGTCGATGAAGAAGGCTGGCTTCACGCGAAAGACACAACACTTGGTGATGATGACGGTCATGGTGTAGCGTATATGCTTGCAATCCTGGACGACGATGAACTTCCGCATCCTTACCTGCAGTGTTACTTCACCACCATGGAAGAAGTAGGTCTTCTGGGGTCAATGGAACTCAAGGCAGAAGATATTAAGGCGGACCGCATGATCAGTCTAGACGGAGGCGGAGAGACAACCACAGCGATCAGTGCGGCCGGAGGATGTAACGTATTTATCCGCAAAGAGATCACCTGGGAAGAGAATACGCTCCCCGGATACCAGATCAATGTTACCGGACTGATCGGCGGACATTCCGGAGGAATTGACAAAGAGAAGGGAAATGCGATCGTGATTGCCTCCAGAGTTCTGGAAGAAGCCGGAAGGAAAGGGATTGACATCCGTTTAGCCAGTATCCAGGGCGGTGAGAAAGACAATGCGATTCCCAGACTTACAGAAGTACAGTTTGTTTCCTCTGCGGATGCGGAAGATATCTGCGCAGCAGTAAAGGAATCGGAAAAGAATATACGTACCGAACTCGAATTCAGTGATCCGGATGTAAAGATCACCGTGAAACCGATCACTGCACCGGTAAAGGTCATGGATGAAAAGACCAGTAATGCCGTAATTGATTATGCTTACCTGATGCCTAACGGATTCCTGCACAAGTCCATGGTTATCGAAAACCTTACGGTCACATCTTTGAATCTCGGTGTTGTCACAACAAATGACAAAGAAGTATTCTACGATATCCTGATCCGCAGTGCGATGGATCACGCAACAGATGATGTCAAAGACAGATTACATGTATTGGCAGAGCTCCTGGATATGCGGTTTGAACTGGCAGGAAGATATGCGGGATGGAATTATGAACCGGTATCCCCGATGCGTGATCTGATGAAGTCTGTCGTTGAAAAACGCGGGAATGAGTACAAGGAATTTGCGGTCCACGGCGGCTGTGAATGCGGCGTATTCAAGGCGCTGAATCCGAAACTGGATATCCTGACGTTCGGACCGATCGGCAGCGGCGCGCATACTCCGGAAGAAAAGCTGGATCTGGCTTCGTTTGACCGTTCCTATGAAATGCTGAAGGAAATGGTCAGTACATACGTTGAGAAGAAACAGGGGTAAGGCTCAGCGGATTATGGTAGTATATAACTAGATTAGAAACGGAAGGAAAGATCATGATTAGCTTTGATTTATCGAAACCTCATTGCTATTGGTTTAACGAGATCTGTAAAATTCCTCATCCTTCCAGACATGAAAAACAGATCAGTGATTTCATTGTAGAATTTGCGAAAGAACGAGGTCTGTACTGGAAACAGGATCATGTATGGAACGTCATTGTAGAAAAGCCGGCATCTCCGGGTTATGAAGATGCGGCACCCCTGATCCTGCAGGCTCATATCGATATGGTTCCTGCCAAAACACTGGGTTACGAACATAACTTCGAGACGGATCCGCTGCAGTTATACGTTGACGACGAAGGATTCCTTCACGCGAAGAACACGACATTAGGCGCGGATGACGGTCATGGTGTAGCGTATATGCTGTCGATCCTGGATGATGATGAACTGCCGCATCCATATCTGCAGTGTTACTTCACCACCATGGAGGAAATCGGGCTTCTCGGTGCCATGGAGCTGGATCCTGCGGATGTTAAGGAGGACCGCATGATCAATCTTGACGGAGGAGGAGAAACCGGTACGGGGATCAGTGCGGCCGGAGGATGTACGGTATATATTCATCAGAATATCGAATGGGAAGAGAATACATCGTCTTGTTATCGTCTGGATATTACAGGATTGACCGGGGGACATTCCGGCGGGCAGATCCACATGGAGAAGGGAAATGCCATTGTCATCGCTTCCAGAGTCATAGAAGAAGCCAAAATGAAAGGAATGGACTTCCACCTGATCTCCTTTACCGGAGGTGAGAAAGACAACGCGATTCCGCGTCTGGCAACGGTTGAATTCGCTTCGGATACTCCGGCAGAAGAGATTGCAGGATACTTCGCGAAGAGTGAGAAGAACATCAAGACAGAACTGGAATTCAGTGACGGAGGGATTACCGTAACCTGTACACCAATTGAAAAAGCGGATAAAGTGATCCGGAAAGATCTTGGCAATGCAATCGTGGATTACGCGTATCTGATGCCTAACGGTTTCCAGCATAAATCCATGGTTATCGAAGGTCTTACGGTTACATCACTGAATCTCGGTGTAGTCACCACCAGTGAACAGGAAGTCCTGCTGGATATCCTGATCCGCAGTGCGATGAATTCTGCGGCAGATGATCTCTGCGGACGTCTGAATGTACTGGCAAAATATCTTGGTGTAGAATATGAAGTGCCGACACGTTACTCCGGGTGGAATTATGAACCGGTATCCGCAATGCGTGAGTTACTGCGTAAGGTTGAAGCGGCACATGGCAATGAATTGAAAGAACGCGCAGGACACGGCGGTAATGAATGCGGCGTATTTAAAGCCTTAAATCCGAAGATGGATATCATTACCTTCGGTCCGAAGGGAAGCGGCGGACATACGCCGGAAGAAAAATTAGATCTGGCCTCGTTTGATCGGTCATACGAGATGCTTAAAGAAATGGTTAGTGCATGTCACTAGGAGGGAAAAACATGGCTAAAGGATTGGTAGTAATTTTAAGTGGTGCAAGTTCAGTAGGTAAAGGTGCGATTCGTGACAGACTTCTGGAAGATAAGGATATGAATCTTTTCTACTCGATCTCAGAAACAACACGTCCGCAGAAAGAAGGAGAAGTTGACGGTAAAGACTATTACTTTGTGTCACATAAGGCCTTCGCGGATTCAGTAAAGAACAGGGAACTTCTGGAGTACACGGAATTCAACGGATACTATTACGGTACACCGAAAGCTCAGGTAGAGTTCCTGACCAACAAGGGTAAGAATGTCCTGATCGAAGTAGAGGCACAGGGTGTCGGTCCGATCAAACTGAATATCCCGGACAGTGTGGCTTTCTTCGTTATGCCTTCAAGCTTTGAAGAACTGGAAAAGCAGATCAATACGATCTACAAGGATGATGAAGCTTCCATCGAGCGTCGTTTGAATAAGGCAAAGATGGATATGGAAATCGCTCCTCTGTTCAAGAATATCGTGTACAACAACGATACTGATGCGGCTTTCAACAGCATCAAGGCGATCGTCATGGAAGAACTGGAGAAGAGAAAGAATGGATAAGTGGAAACTGGAAAAGCTTGCCCGGGTACTGGTCAAGACAGGTGTAGCTCTGCAACCGGGAGAAACCATGGTATTGCAGACAGATACACTGGCAATTGATCTGGCCAGAGAGATCACCAGAGAAGCGTTTGCGGCAGGTGCGGAAGATGTTGAAGTCTTTATCAGTGACGGGGACATCGATCATCTGAGAGCGCTGAACTGCACACCGGAACATCTCCGCCAGTTACCGGAATGGAAGAAAGAAGCGATCGACTCCATTCTGCGTACAGGCAAGGGTGTACAGATGGGGGTCAGAGCCAGCAGACCTTCACTGAATGCGGATGTGCCGGACGAGAATCTCAGAGCCATGGCTTATTCTTCCAACGAACTGCGCAATGTCGTACGTAACTATATCCATCAGGGCTGCCTGAAATGGACAGGGACTGTTTATCCGAGCCAGGAATGGGCTAACCGTGTATTCCCGGAATGTGATGAAGAAACAGCGTATAAGAACCTGGAAGACGCAATCTGTAAGATGATGCGTGTAGATGAAGACACTGATCCGGTAGAGAACTGGAAGAAACATTGTGAGAATTTATCCAAGCGTTCAAAGAAGCTGAATGACTATAACTTCAAGAGTCTGCACATTACAAGTGAATTAGGCACTGATTTGACCATGGATCTGGTGGAAGATCATATCTGGTGCTCGGCAGGAGAAATGGGCGCGCAGAATGTGAATGCGCCGTATGTGGCGAATATGCCTACGGAAGAAGTATTCACCGACCCGGATTTCCGCAGTGTCAACGGTATTGCGTATGCGTCATTCCCGTTATTTATCAGCGGTAAACTGGTTACCGACTTCAGTATTACGTTCAAGGACGGAAAGGCTGTAGACTGTGCCGCATCCAACAATGTGGAATTCCTGAGAGATGCGCTGTTCAGAGATGAAACAACCAGACAGCTTGGGGAAGTAGCACTTGTTTCCAAACAGTCCCCGATTCGTCAGATGGGCCGGATCTTCTACAATGGTCTGATTGATGAAAACGCGGCTTGTCATCTGGCGTTTGGGTCAAGCTTCCCGGATTGTGTGAAGAACGGAACAGAGATGACCAGGGAAGAACTGATCGCAAGAGGTGTTAATTTCTCTGTAAGTCATAATGACTTCATGATCGGATCAGATGACATCAAGGTTGTCGGTATTACACATGACGGTAAGGAAGTTACAGTCATGGAACACGGAGACTTTGTGATTTAAGAGGAGTTTATGGGAATTTCTAATCAAGAGTTTTTAGTTAAAGATGTACCAAGTGTTGACGAACTCAAACCCAAGATCAAAGCCTGGCGTGAACAGGAGAAGATTCTTGACCAGTGGCTGGTGAAGCGTCTGGATACGGTTCTGCCGGTGGTAATGAAGCGGGCGGGAATCGATTGCTGGGTCGTCTGTAACAACGAATATAACGAAGATCCGGTATACTGGACACTGACTCCGGTATCCCAGATCACGGCCAGAAGATTGACGATCCTGGTCTTCCATCTGAAGGATGACGGAACAGTTGAACGTTTCTGTCTGACTCACCCGATTCCCATCATTACGGATTTCTACCAGCAGAAGTGGACAAATCCCAAAGGTCAGAACTGGAATACCAGCAGATTATACGGTGAGAACAGGTATCCTGTGGAAGAGACGCAGATGGAATGCCTGGCCAGAGTTTTGAAGGAAATCAACCCGGAACATATCGGTCTGGATATTTCTGATACCTTTGCGTATGCGGATGGCTTATCACACTCGCTGTATCAGAGGATCACAGCAGAGCTGGATGAGGAACAGAAGAGTAAGATCGTTTCGGCAGAAAATGTGGCTGTAGGATGGCTGGAAACGCGCTGTGAAGAAGAAATGGCAGCGTATGACGATATCGTACAGATTGCGCATACCATGATTGCGGAAGCGTTCTCCAACAAGGTGATTCATCCCGGTGTGACTACAGCAGACGATGTCAAATACTGGATGATGGAGAAGACCGTAGAACTTGGCTTTACGCCCTGGTTTGACTATGATGTTTCCATTACCCGTTACGGGAATCAGCATCATGAAGGTGATGTGGTGATCCTTCCGGGTGACATGTTACATTGTGATGTCGGCTTCCGTTATCTGAATCTCTGTACAGATACCCAGGAACTCTGTTATATCCTGAAACGGGATGAACTGGATGCGCCGCAGGATCTCAAAGATGCGCTGCGTACAGCCAACCGCCTGCAGGAGATCACTGCCGGAGAATTCGTTGAAGGTCGTACCGGGAATGAAATCCTTGCAGCATCCCTTGCCAAAGCCAAAGAAGAAGGAATCGAGCCGTGTATCTATACGCATCCGCTGGGATTCCACGGGCATGCGGCAGGTCCGACAATTGGTCTCTGGGATAAACAAGGCGGTGTGCCGGGAAGCGGAGATTACCCGTTATACAACAACACGGCTTACTCCCTGGAATTGAACGCGAAAGTCCAGGTAGACAGCTTTGGGGCTAAGCTGCAGATGGCAATTGAGTCTGACATACTGTTTAAGGACGGCAAGGTATACTATCTGGCCGGAAGACAGGAAAACTTCCATCTCGTGAAATAATCAGAAGAATCTCATTTTCAACGTTGAATAACATAAAGGAAATGAGATTTTTTTAGTATATGCAGGGGATTCTCCAAAAACCGGGTATAGGACAGGTGAAAGGAGAACTCGGGAATGATCAAATTTGAGAATCTGATGTTTAAGAATGATTTCCTGTTCAGCGCGGTATGTAACGAGAATCCGGAGATCGTACGCAAGATGACGGAGTTGATCACCGGCAGGAAGATCACAAAGATCCATAATCTCAGACAGCAGGACTGGGTCACTGCAGATCCCATTCTCAAGAAAGTACGTCTGGATGTCACGTTTGAAGGAGATGACGCGATCTACTGTGTGGAGATGCAGGTAAGTACGGAGAAGGAGATCGAGAAGAGGATACGATACTATCAGTCTGCCAAGGATATCGAGCAGATCAACGACGGAGGAAGATATGAAGAGTTACAGTCTCTGTATATCATCTTCATCTGTGATTATGATCCGTTCGGAGACGGACTGCAGAAGTATTCATTTCATAACCGCTGTGAAGAGACCGGAGAGTACCTGGAAGACGGGCGTGATATAATAGTGTTAAACACAAGGGGAGAGGAAACAGAAGACGAATCCCTGAATACACTGTTGGATTACATACGGACAGGAGAAGTAAAAGAAAATGATCTGACACAGGAGATCGAGGAAGCGTCAGAGAGAGTACGGTACAACAAAGATTGGAGAGAAGGGTTTATGACGATTGGTGAGAAAATGGAGAGACTGGCAAGAGAAGCCAGAGAACAGGAAAGGATCCATGGAATCTTTAAAGCAATTCAGTTGTTACAGAAATTGAATCTTGATGATGAACGTATCTGCAAGATGATTACAGAACAATATGAAATCTCTCCCGAAGAGTATCAGGAGATCTTGAAGTTATCACAAGATAGTGACCAAAGATAATTACCTGATTTCGTAGAATCTGTTTTAGACAACCTGAGTTCAGGTTGTTTTTATATGCCTGCAACTTTTTCTCTGTTAACGGTGTTTCTATAATGCAGAGGTGAAGAAAATGAAACGATGGTTATGTATATTAACTGTTCTGTTATTGACAAGCGGATGCGGGAAAACAGAAAACCCAATAAAGACAACTGATACAGAAACGAATATTCCGAATCCCTCAACTGAAACAGAAATGAATATTCCAAATCCCTGGACAGAAACACATAGTTTATCAGAAGCAGAAAAGATTGCAGGATTTTCTATCGTTGTGCCGACGATTTGGGAAGATTGTGAGTCACCGTTGTTCCGGGTTATGCCGGGAATGTTGGAAGTTGTATGGGATAACGGAGAAGACAGGATCACGCTGCGAAAAGCTCCGCACGGAGAAGAATCGGATATTTCCGGTGATCATAACATGTATAAGGAACACATCGTTGCCTGCGGAGATCTGATCAGCTATGAAGCACATGGTAATAATCACCTGTTTAATCTAGTTAACTGGAACGATAAAGATTATGTCTATTCACTGAATAAGAATCCGGGGACAGAGCGTGGATTGTCTTCGGAAGAAATCGGGAGGATCTTGATGGAAATGCTGGAGGTCAGACAACATCCCGGGATGATTGCGTATGGCAGTTTTTCCTATGAAGAGGATCGCCTGTCGGTTAAAGAAGGGGATATAGTCATTACTGAAGGTTTTGTGCATACAGAGAAAAGTAATAAGTATGTTACGGAACTGGCAAAAGATGAAACATCAAGGGATTATCCTTTCTGTCAGACGTTTTATGATGAAGATGAAGGAATGTGGGCTGTACATTTCTTTGATGAGCCGGAAAGTCCGAATCAGGAGATCGTTTATCTGGATGAGGATGGTATTACACATATGATCATAATCAGAAAATAGGACGCAAGTCCTTTTTTATTAGTAATAGCAAGGTTTTCAAGTTTTGCCGGAATTGTGGATAAACCCGGTATATTTGTGGATAATTTCTTCTTTTTGACCTATGTATGGCACATATTCGGGACGAATTGATATTTGAATTCTGTTATTGTTTACCTGCGGAAAGGTAAACTATTATATGTACAAGAAGGATAGATCAGCGAAGATAGAGAAAGGGCTAAATCAAACTTCTTCCGCAGATTCTTCGTTTCACATGAATGAAAAAGAGGCTGGGGAAGCACGTGAGATCCTGCGCCGAAGACTGGCTGAAAAGCCAGAAATACAGGAGTTACTGAAAAATCATCGTTCAAAGGAGAAAACCATGGATAACCTGAGTGTTTTGCAAGATACATTACAAATTTTTGAGAACGGGTATTACTACGTAAACGGGCAAAGAAAGAACCTGAAACTTTCTCCCGGACAATATACACAAGCAAAGGTAATCCTGCCGGGTGAACTCTGTCATCTCCTGCAGGGTTCCGAAGAGAATCGGAAGATATACTCTTGTACGTACTTGTGTGAGAATCTGGATTCCTACGCTATGGCGGAAAAACTGGATACAGACAGTGATAGACCTGTACTGGTGCTGAATCTTGCCAACCCGGTAAATCCCGGCGGAGGAGTGCGAAAAGGCGCAAAAGCCCAGGAGGAAGATCTCTGCCGCAGAAGTTCTCTTCTGTTATCTCTTGAGTCGGAGGAAGCCCGGACATACTACCGGTATAACAAGAGTCTTCATACCTATATGGGATCAGATGCGCTGATTCTCACACCGCATACAGAAGTAATCAAGAGACCGGATGGTTCACTACTGGAAGATTCCCTGATTGTTTCGGTATTGACCTGCGCGGCTCCGATGATTACTTACGGGAAAGAAGGAATGAGTGAGGAAGAGTATACATCCATGGTGGCGCAGAGGATCCGGGGAATGTTATGCGCTGCGATCTGTTTTGGCTACACCCGCCTTGTTTTAGGTGCCTGGGGTTGTGGTGCATTCAGTAATGATGCTCGTGTCATATCGGATCTGTTTGCGCAGGTTCTGCAATCCTCATACGGAGATCATCGCCTCTGTGATTATTTTGAAGTTATAAGCTTTGCGGTTCTGGATCACAGCACTAAACAGTATAATTACCGGGAATTTGCCCGGAATTTCGGAGGAAAAGATGTCGGTTAAAGATAAGATCCGCGGCTGTCTTTTCGGCGGTGCTGCCGGGGATGCGCTTGGCTATCCCGTGGAATTTATGGATGAGTCTGCGATCCGGAATACATATGGGGCAGAGGGAATCCGCTCCTATGTACTTACCAGATCACATATGGATGAACCTGGAACAGCCTTATTCTCTGATGATACCCAGATGACATTATTTACTGCCTGGGGGTTGTTTCACTGTCCGGAAGGAGAATATCCCAGACACAGTGTTGCCATGGCATATCAGGACTGGCTGGATACACAGGAGTATTCCTTCAACTTGTGGCAGAAGGAAAAGAAGCCCGGGTTTACGGAATTGGCAGAGATACCTGAACTTTATGCCCGCAGAGCCCCCGGAAATACGTGTATGAGTGCTTTGTCTCAACGCAGAACGCAGACACAGAAAGTAAAGAGTTATATCCGCAGTGCCATCAATCACAGTAAGGGCTGCGGCGGTATCATGCGTATCTCTCCGCTTGCGCTGTATTATCCCGATATGGATCTTGCGGAACTGGACAGAGAAGGGGCAGAACTATCTGCAATTACGCACAGTCATTCGCTGGGATATATGCCATCTTCCGTATTGACGCATATCCTGCACCGGATCGTATATCCGGAACGTGATCTGACGCTGAAAGAAATCGTTCAGGAAGCCAGGGATATTCTGCCGATATTGTTTCCGGGAGACAGGCATCTGGAAGAACTGAAGACGATCATAGATCTGTCTCTGGAACTATCCGAAAACGACAAAACAGATCCGGAGAATATTCACCGTCTTGGGGAAGGCTGGGTGGCAGAAGAGACTCTTGGTATTGCTTTATATTGTTCCCTGCGGTATTCCAATGACTTTTCTGCGGGAATCATCGCCGCGGTCAATCACCGGGGTGACAGTGATTCCACCGGTGCTGTTACAGGGAATATCCTGGGTACCTTGCTCGGCTATGACCAGATCGATGAATGCTGGAAGAAAGATCTCGAATTAAAAGATCTGATTCTGGATACAGCAGACCGGATCGCTGAGCACAGATGAAAGAAAAAGTTGATCAAACACGGTCAACTTTTTTCCTGGCATCTTTTTTGTCGGATACTCCCGGTAGGATGTAAACAAGTACAGGAGGTATCTGTTGATGAATGAAAACAGTACTTATATGACGATTACTCATATTCATGATTTTTCCGGAAGTGGTTTATTCCGGCCGGGGATTCAGTTGGTTCTGCAGAAAGATCATGAGAATCCCTACGATGATGAGGCAATTCTGGTCCGGTCTTTAAAAGGTAATAAATACGGTTATGTGGCAAATTCTTCCACGACCGTCTGCCGCGGCACACACTCTGCAGGCTATCTCCAGCATCTCTTTGAAGAAACCGTATATTGTATCGTACGTTTTACCGGGGAAGATTTTGCGATTGCGGAATTCTTCCGTGAACCAGTGAACATGGAGTAGCACTCACAGTTGAAGAACATACTCGATTCCCTGAACGACAGAGAGCTGGTACAGTCCGTTTTCTTCTTTCATGATATCGGCTTTAAAGCGTCTGTTTGCGGTAAATCCCGAGGCTTCCATCAGTTTTACTGCGGGGAGATTATCCTGACGGATATAGGCATGGATGGATGTACACCAGTGAATTTGTCTGATCATGGCAATTGCCTGACGTAAGGCTTCCGTACCATACCCCTGATGTGTAAATCTCTGTTTCAGAACGATATCGATCTCAGCGCTTTGATCCGGACTGCGGAATAAATCAATCTTTCCGATAATCCCTTCATCATGCATAACGGCCAGACACAGTAAAGGGAGACCGTTGGTTTCTCCGATACGGATCGCATTCAGGTATTGCGCGGTTTTTGACTCGGGCAGAGGGACAGGCAAAGCGACCAGACAATATTGCTGATCTACTTCCGCGTATAATTGTTCCAGGGATGCCGCATCATCCGCAGGCCATGGCAGTACGACGATCATACCCATACTGTACCATGAAATCCTGGATTTCCTGTAGATCTTTTCGGAGGAAGAGAAGCAATCTTAAACGCAGGAAAAATGATTTATAGTACAATATATGTATGAGTTATATCGAGTTTTCTGATGTCACAAAGATCTATCATGTCGGTGAAGTAGATATCCACGCCTTATCCGGAACAACTTTTTCTATTGAGAAGGGACAGTTTGTGGTGATTGCGGGAGCCAGTGGTGCCGGCAAGAGTACAATTCTGAACATCCTGGGAGGAATGGACACCTGTACAGATGGAGAAATCACTGTAGATGGTGTGCGCGTGGATCAGATGGATGAAAATGAACTGACGGATTACCGGCGGTATGATATCGGTTTTGTCTTCCAGTTCTATAATCTTGTGCAGAATCTGACCGCGCTGGAAAATGTGGAACTGGCTACGGAAATCTGCAGAGATCCCCTGGAACCTGCGGAAGTACTGAAACAAGTTGGTCTGGAAGATCGTATGCATAATTTCCCGTCACAATTATCCGGCGGTGAACAGCAGCGTGTGGCAATTGCCAGAGCTTTAGCCAAGAATCCCAAGCTTTTACTTTGTGATGAACCTACAGGCGCATTGGATTATGTTACCGGAAAACAGATCCTGAAACTTCTTCAGGATACCTGCAGAACTTATGGTATGACCGTAGTGATTATTACCCACAACCTGGCTTTATGTCCCATGGGAGATAAAGTACTGAGAATCAAGAGCGGAAAAGTAATATCCGAAGAAGTGAATGAACACCCGCAGGATATCGAAACGATCGAATGGTAAACCTATGCCAAAGACAATGAGAAAGGACATTTGGCGGCTGATTAAAGCGTCCAAAGGACGCTTTCTTTCGTTAACCATGATCGTCATGATCGGTATGGCTTTTTTTATCGGTGTTTCTTCCTCTTCTTCCATCATGGCAAAGAATGTGGATGCGTACAGTGACCGGCTGAATCTGAAGGATATCACGATCTATTCCAACTACGGATTTGATGAAGAAGACCTGGAAAAGATCCGGAGTCTGGATATGGTAGCATCTGCAGAAAGCAGTAAGTTTGTGGATGTGTATGCGGCATCCGAAATCAATGCGTCTGTTGCCCGTATTCATTCCTATGATCCTGACGCAAAGATCAATCAATTCATCCTGGTAGAAGGCAGACTGCCGGAGAAGAAAAATGAAGTACTTGCGGAAGGCGGTACGGATATGGACCCGGGACCTGCCATAGGCAGTGTGCTGACACTGACCAGACCGGCAGATGACCTGGAAGACTGGCTGGATGTATCACAGATCACGGTAGTTGGACGTATCGACACACCGCTGTATCTGAATATGACCAAAGAAAACAGCACTCTGCAAAACCAGTACATCCAGACATATTTCTATATCCCAGAAGAAGCATTCAATATTGATTACGATCTGGAAATCAGTGTCCTGCTGAAGGATGCCAAGAGTTATCAGTCTTTTTACAGTGCTTACGAAAAATTCGCGGAAGATGCCAGGCAGAAGATTGAGGATGAAACCGAAGATCAGATCGGTCACCGACATGATGAAGTTCTTGAGGATGCCTGGAAAGAATACAATGACGGTTTGAAAGAATATAACGACGGAAAACAGGAATTTGACGAGAAGATTGCGGATGCCGAAAAGGAAATCGCCGATGCGGAAGCGGAGATCGCGGATGGCCAGAAAGAAATCCGTGACGGTGAGAAAAAACTGCGGGATGCCCAGAAGGAACTCGACGATGCTGAAGAAGATGGTTACCGGCAGATCCGCGAAGCAAGAGCGGAGATCTCCCGCGGACAAGGCAAATTGCAGGACGGTATCGAAGAATTCGAACAGACCAAGAAAGAAATGAAGCAATACAAGGAGATGATCGATGACGGTATTGCGCAATTGGAGGAAGGTATCGCCCAGCTGAACCAGGCACAAGACGGTCTTTCCCAGATCGATGACGGTATCGAACAGCTGAATAACGCGGAAGCACAGATCCAGGAAGCCGCTGACGGATTGCGCCAGATCAATGACGGTATCGCTCAGATCGATGAGAATTTACCAGCTGTCGAACAGGCAGAAGCCTATCTTGCCCAGATTGAAGAAGGAATTAACCAGCTGGAAACCGCTTCATCCGCATTGTCACAGATCGATGCCCAGCGCAGTGAGATCAATGAACAGATCGAGTCTTTGACCACTGTAAAAAACACGATTCAGAATCTTCTTGACCGGAATATCCTCACCCCGGATACGCCGGTATCCATGTTGACAGCGATGAGCCCGGATCTGAAAAAAGTCGCAGATAGTCTGGATCTTCCGGAAGATGCGGATATCCAGGACTTCATGGATGCCATAGATACCGCTCTGGCCCAGGCTGATGCCGGTCTTACCCAGTTAAACAATGCCCGCAGCCAGATCACTCAGGGATTACAGGCGCAGGGATATTCAGAAGAAACCCTGAGTGATACCATCGCATCCCTGAAAGAAAGCCGCCAGCAGATCCAGAATAGTCTTAACGGACAAAGTTCAGCGGCGCTAAGGGCGCAGAGAGAAGAACTGGTAAACCAGAAAGCTCAGATTGAACAAGCACTCTCTGCGCAGGGAATCAACCCGGATGATACGGATACGGCATTGGCAGGAATACGCGCGCAGAAAGAAGCACTGCAGGCGCAGAGACAGCAGATCGTGGATACGCTTGCGGCCCAAGGGATCGATGCGTCCGACATACCCGGAGCCATTGCGGAAATGCAGAAAAAGATCAGCGAACTGCAGGCACAGAAGAAACAGATCGATGATGGTCTGAAGAGCGCGGAAGAAGAGATTCTCGCAAACATGGAATTGCTGGACCGGGCGTATGCCGCAACCGTAAACGCTGCCGCAGAACTTGCACAGGAAGTGGAAGACGCCCAGAAAGAGATCAATGACGGCTGGGCAGAGCTGGAAGAAAACCGCCAGAAACTTCAAGACGGCATAGAAGAACTGGAAGATGCCAGGAAAGAGCTGGAAGATGCCAGAATCGATGGTGAACAGGAGTTGCAGGATGCCGAAGCAGATCTGATCAAAGCCAAACAGGACATTGAAGATCTGGAAGAAGGAAAATGGACGATCCTGGACAGACAATCCCATTATGCCAGCCGGACATACAAGGGAACCGTGGAAACCATGGAAGCGATCGCTGCCGTATTCCCGCTATTCTTTATCATGGTGGCTGCTCTGGTATGTCTGACCACGATGACACGGATGGTGGATGAACAACGCGGGCAGCTCGGAATCATGCGCGCACTGGGATATACCCAGTTCCAGTGTGCATCAAAGTATCTGATTTATGCTGGTCTGGCATCCCTGATCGGGGAAGTTGTAGGGTCTGTTTTAGGTATCCTGATCATCCCTCCGATCGTCTATACCGCCTGGAAGATGATGTATATTCTTCCGGATATGAAGATCTATATCCCGTGGCATCTGATTTTGGTGGCTTCACTGGTGTTTATGGCAGTAATGCTGGTGACGACGTGGAGGGCATGCCGCGGTGATATGAAAGAAGTACCGGCGCAGTTACTGCGTCCGAAAGCTCCGAAACTAGGCAAGAATACGATCCTGGCAAGAATACCGTTCATCTGGAATATGATGTCTTTTACCTGGAAGGTTACGATTCGCAACCTTGTCCGGTATAAGAAACGATTAGTCATGACAATCATCGGGGTTGCCGGCTGTACCGCATTATTGATCACCGGTTTTGGTGTTCGTGATTCCATCAACTCCATGGTGGATATCCAATTTGGTGAAATCATCCTGTACGAAGGAAGTGTAAAAGCCAAAGATCTTAAACCCAGTGAAATGAATACCCTTATGCGTGAAGTACAGGCAAGGGATGATGTAGAACAGGTCTATCTGGTCGGCGGATATGCCGCATTATGTACAGGTAAAACAAAGAATCTGGAAGAGACCGTGAGCGTACAGGTATTTGAAGATCCGGCAATGGTCAGGAATGTCTATGATCTGCGTACAAGGGTTGGTCATAAACCATTATCTCTTAGTAATGAAGGTGTGATCATCAGTGAGCGTCTGTCGGAGAATCTTCACGTTAAGAAGGGAGATACTCTTACCCTTGAAAGCAGTACCGGTGTACGCCGGGAAGTTGTCATCTCGGAGATCTGTGAGATGTATATCAATCACTATCTCATGATGACACAGGAGTATTACCGGAAAGTATTTGGGACGAAAATTGCCCAGGATACGATGTTGGTGAAGATCAACGGGGATAAGGATGTAAGCCAGGTATTCCAGCAGGAGATCGTCAAGGATGAACGTATTTCCGAGATCACGTTCTATCAGACCATACTGGAAAACTTCAAGACGATGGTCAACAGTATTGATCTGATCGTCTGGGTTCTGATCATCAGTTCCATGTCTCTGGCATTTGTCGTGCTTGGCAACCTGATGAACATCAATATCAGTGAGCGTCAGAGGGAAATCGCCACATTGAAAGTACTCGGCTTCCACCACCGTGAAGTAGAAAACTATATCTACAAGGAAAATAATATCCTGACGATTTTCGGTGCCTTGGCGGGTATACCCGTAGGTATTGTGCTGCACCGGTATATCATGGGACAGGTGGAGATGGATTACGTGATCTTCGGAAGGCGTGTATATAACCAGTCCCTGGTATTGTCTGTGCTGATGACCATTGGTTTCGGTTTGCTGGTAAATCTCTTCATGCGAAGAAATCTGCGGAAGATCCAGATGGTGGAATCACTGAAAAGTGTTGAATAACCTGCGCAGGCAGTGATAAAATACCATTACGTGTTGATGATACAGTAGTAGGCAGGAATCTTCTGCAGAGAGGCGGTGACTGGTGAAAACCGCTGTGGTGAACTGTTGAACTCGGTATCGGAGCGTACGTGTTTCCGCGTTAAGGAAAACAATGAGGGCACAGAAATGTGAACTAAGGTGGTACCGCGCTCAGGCGTCCTTAGAATTGGGGACGCTTTTTCTATGACAGGAGGAAAGAACTATGGCGTATGATCATAAATCGATTGAAAAGAAGTGGCAGGCATACTGGGAGGAACACAAGACATTCCGTACGGACGGATATGACTTTGACAAACCCAAGTTTTATGTCCTGGATATGTTTCCGTATCCCAGCGGACAAGGACTCCACGTCGGACATCCGGAAGGATACACAGCTACCGATATCGTAGCCAGAATGAAACGTATGCAGGGATACAATGTCCTGCATCCGATGGGATTTGACGCATTTGGACTGCCTGCAGAACAATATGCGTTACAGACAGGTCATCATCCGGCAGAATTCACTTACCGGAATATTGACCATTTCCGTGAACAGATCAAGTCTCTGGGTTTTTCCTACGACTGGGACAGAGAAGTCAGTACTTCCGATCCTGAATACTATCACTGGACGCAGTGGATTTTCCTGCAGTTATACAAGAGAGGTTTGGCTTATGTTGCGGAGATGCCGGTAAACTGGTGTCCTGAACTCGGTACGGTACTGGCCAACGAAGAAGTCATTGACGGTAAATCTGAAAGAGGTGGTTATCCGGTCATCCGTAAACCTATGCGTCAGTGGGTACTGAAGATCACCGAATATGCGGAGCGTCTGCTGGAAGATCTGGAACTTGTAGACTGGCCCGAGAGTACCAAGGATATGCAGAAGAACTGGATCGGTAAATCCACAGGTGCTGAAGTAGTCTTCAAGATCAAGGACACAAACAAGGAATTCACGGTCTTTACTACACGTTGTGATACATTATTCGGTGCCACATACTGTGTCATGTCTCCGGAACATCCATTTGTCAGCGAAATTACAACTGTAGAGCAAAAAGAAGCGGTAGAACAGTACCAGGCAGAGAGCGCCAGAAAGTCGGATCTGGAACGTACAGACCTGAATAAAGACAAGACCGGAGTCTTTACCGGTGCTTATGCGATCAATCCTGTAAATCATCAGGAAGTACCGATCTGGATCAGTGACTATGTCCTGGCTACCTATGGTACAGGCGCAATCATGGCAGTACCGGCACACGATGAACGAGACTATGAATTTGCCCGTAAATTCGGTCTGCCGATCATTCCTGTACTGGAAGGCGGCAATATCGAAGAAGCAGCGTTTGTCGGGGATGGGGTTCACATCAACTCCGGATTCCTCAACGGTCTGAACAAGGAAGACTCCATCAATACGATGATTCAATGGTTACAGGAGAATCATTGCGGTAACGCGAAAGTACAGTACAAGCTGAGAGACTGGTTATTCTCCCGTCAGCGTTACTGGGGTGAACCGATTCCCATCATCCACATGGAAGACGGTACAATGCGGGCTGTAGAAGAAAGTGATCTGCCTCTGGAACTGCCGGCTACCGATAACTACAAGCCGAGTGCTGACGGTGAATCTCCTCTGGCACACTGCACAGACTGGCTGAATGTGACAATAGACGGACAAAAGGGTGTCCGTGAAACCAATACCATGCCTCAGTGGGCAGGTTCCTGCTGGTATTATATCCGCTATATTGACCCGCATAACGATCATGAGATCGCGGAGAAGAAACTGCTGGATCACTGGCTGCCGGTAGATCTCTATATCGGGGGTGCTGAACACGCTGTCCTGCATCTGCTGTACGCGAGATTCTGGCATAAGGTACTGTATGACTGCGGTGTAGTCAGTACGAAAGAACCTTTCCAGAAACTGTTCCATCAAGGTATGATCCTCGGAGAAAACGGTGTGAAGATGTCCAAATCCATGGGGAATGTCATCAACCCGGATGAACTGATTGCGTCTCACGGTGCGGATGCACTGCGTCTCTATGAGATGTTTATGGGACCTCTGGAGGCTTCTCTGCCATGGTCTACCCAAGGCATGGATGGTGCCAGAAAGTGGCTGGACAGAGTCTGGAGAATGATCATGGAAAGCGATATGGTCACCAACGAACCTACTCCGGATCTGGAATACAGCTATCACTTCCTGGTGAAAAAGGCGACGAATGATATTGAAACCCTCAACTTCAATACCGCAATCTCCCAGATGATGATCTTTGTGAATGACTGCTATAAAGCAGGTAAAGTAAACAAGGACATGGCTGTCGGATTTGTGAAGATCCTCAGCTGTTTCGCTCCTCATGTCGGGGAAGAACTCTATCATCATCTGACCGGAGAAGAAACCTCTGCGTATGCACAGTGGCCTGTATACGATGAATCCAAGCTCGTGCTGAATACGGTGACGATCATTGTTCAGGTTAATGGCAAGATGCGCGGAAAGATCGAGATGCCTTCGGGAACACCGGAAGAAGAAATCAAGAACGCAGCGTTGGAAATCGAGAATGTAAAACAGATGCTGGAAGGAAAACAGATCCGCAAGATGATCGTTGTTCCCAACAAGATCGTAAATATCGTTGCAGCATAGGAGAGATAACATGAAAAAGATCACTGCATTTCACTACGAAGGATGTCCTTACTGTGTACAGGCATTCCGGGCAATTGACGAACTGATTCAGGAAAATCCAAAATACGCGGATGTCCAGATCGAATGGATCCTGGAAAACGAGCATATGGATATCGCGGATCAGTACGATTATTACGCATGTCCGAGTATGTTTATCGGTAAGGAAAAACTTTACGAATCACATCTCTTTGAGAAGTATGAAGAGTGCAGGGAAAACATCCGCAGGGTCTTTGACATTGCGCTGAGTGAATAAAAAAAGGACAGGCATCCATATGAGATGCCTGTCTTTCTATAGGTATCTTATCGCAGAAGCTGATTCAGCAGGGAGAACAGTACGGAAGAATTGATCGTACCAGAGTTGCTGAAGGCACTGTTGGACGCTGTATTGAACAGGTTGTACAGCTGACTATACTGGGAATTGTTGTTGTAGTTACCGTTAACGAAGTTCAGCAGGCTGCTCAAAGTATTGCTGTTCTGGGGCTGTGTGCCGAAGAGAATCGTATACGGACTTGTTGTCTGTGTACCGAAGAGACCGGTAGAAGTATTGTTCGTACCGAAGAGACTGTTGATGAAGGAAGAAGGCTGCTGCTGGTTTGCTGTCAGTAAACCGTTGTTTGTTGTGGTGTTCATACCAAGCAGGGAACCAAGCAGACCAAGACCTGTATTCTGCTGTGTTGCAGTATTCTTTTTCTTGAACAACTTGAGCAGGACGATGATCATCATGATGTCCTTCAGATCCAGTTTACCGTCAAATAACGCTTTGACTGCCTTGTTGTTGTTACCTTCGGCTTTCTTATTTCCGGTTAAGCCGCCGACAAACTTAAGCAGGTCAACGATATCGAGAGAACCTGCAGAAGCCAGAAGCAGTTTTACGATTGGACTATCTGTCAGAGATCTGCGGATCTGTGCCATCTGTTCCTGAGGAATGTTCTGGCCGAGAACCGTAAATGTCTGCGCGCCTCCGGCACGTGTCACCGGCTCTGCAGCCAGTAATTCAAGCAGTAAGTCCGGCTGTTCGTCAACAGCCTCGTATAACTTCTTAGTAAAATTATCCATTTCTTTTTTCACTCCTTTTTGTTAATTCTATTATAACAGGTTCATGGAAATTTTGTGTTACAGACATACATGGAGTAAGATTGTAATATGAGAAACCGAATGATTGATTATGTGATTAACGGATTCTGTATTCTGGCCATTATCGCTACCTGGGCATATGTCGGATATGCCTGGATGAAACTGCCGGAACAGATTCCCACACACTTTGACGCTTCCGGGAATATAGACGGTTACGGCGGAAAAGGAGTGATCTTTCTTCTGCCGGTCATGATGATCGTGATGATGGTGATTCTGACAGTGACAGAACATGTGCCGCAAAGCTGGAACTTCGGCAATATCCGCATTACTCCGCAGAACCAGAATCAGATTTATTCTGAAGGCAGAAACATGCTTCTGACGATGAAGCTGATCATTATCCTGTTATTCAGTTTCATGACGGTTATGCAGGTGCGGGGAACTTCGATGCCGGTCTATACCTTGCCGGTGGTTCTGGCCTTGGTGTTCGGAGATTTCCTGTTCTGGATGATCCGGATCTATCGCTATAAGTAGGAGTACTATGCCTTTTAAGATCATACGAGATGATATTACCAGAGTAAAAGCAGATGTGATCGTAAACACAGCGAATCCGATGCCGGTATACGGCAGGGGAACTGACGAGGCAATCTATAACGCAGCCGGCAGGGAAGAACTGCTGGAAGTACGCAGGAAGATCGGTGAAATGTCCCCGGGAGAAGTCGCTGTCAGCGAGGCTTTTGCGCTGCCCGCCAGATATATCATCCATACCTGCGGACCACAGTGGATCGACGGAGAACACCAGGAAAGCGATATTCTGCGTTCCTGTTACCGGAAATCCCTGTATCTCGCTGAACAACTCCGGTGTGAGAGTATCGCCTTTCCGCTGATCTCTACCGGGTCGTATGGTTTCCCCAGATCTCTTGGCTTGGAGATCGCCCTGGATGAGATCCGTAAATTCCTGGATAAAAAAGAAATGGACGTGATCCTGGTTGTCTATGACAAGCAGTCCTTTGCGCTGTCCAAGGCTATTACAGACCGTGTGGAAAGCTATATCGATGACCTCTACGTTCAGGAACACAGACCTGTATATGCGGCAGGAGGATACTCTCCAAGAGAAAAAAAGAATACCCCGTATCTGGGCAATCTCTATCACCCTGTGGATGAACCGGCAGATTTCTCTGCCGCTATGCCAGCGGAAGAATCCCTGCACAGACGCCTGAAGGATGTTGTTGAACAGACACAGGAGACGTTCCAGGAGAAACTTCTGCGGATGATCGATGAACGCGGATTGACCGATGTGGAAGTATACAAGCGTGCCAATATCGACCGGAAACTCTTCTCCAAGATCCGTTGTAATCCGGAGTATCATCCGCGCAAGGAAACGGTGCTTGCGCTTGCGGCTGCGCTTCACCTGAATCTGGATGAAACCAGAGATCTCCTGCAGAGGGCGGGAAAAGCACTGTCTCCCGCAGACAAGGCAGATGTCATCGTACAGTTCTGTATTGAAAACGAAGTCTATGATATCTATGAGATTAATGCGCTGTTGTTTATGTATGACCAGCCGCTGTTATGTGAATAATGTCGCCTGCACGGCGACCTTTTCTTTTTCGGAATCCTGTATTCTCTGGTTGTAAGAGAGGAGAACAAGAGATGAAAAAGAACTTAACTGAACTGGTAATGATCCTGGACAAGAGCGGATCGATGAGCGGACTGGAGAGTGATACGATTGGTGGTTACCGCTCCATGCTGGAGAAACAAAAGGAAACGGCAGGAGAAGTCCTGGTATCTACAGTACTATTCAATGAGAGAATTAGTGTTATTCATAATCGTGAATCCCTGGATAAGGTAGAACCCATGACGAAAAGAGAATACATTCCTGGAGGCTGTACGGCACTCCTGGATGCGGTAGGAAGCAGTATTGACCACATTGTGGGAGTTCACCGGCATCTTCCGGACAACCAGCGTCCCGAGAAAACCATCTTCGTAATCATTACAGACGGTCTTGAAAATGCCAGCCGGGAATATTCCTCCACCAAGGTAAAGAAGATGATCGAAACCGAAACGAAGAAATATGGCTGGGAATTCATCTTCCTTGGAGCAAATATCGACGCTGTGGAAACCGCCGGAAGATTCGGAATTGACGCAGACCACTCCGTGAATTACCACAGTGATCCGATTGGCACCGCATTGAACTATGAAGTCCTCGGTGATGCTCTTTCCCGCATCAGGACGACAGGAAAACCATTGGCCGGTAACTGGAAAAAGAAAATCGAAGAAGACTACGAGAACCGTGAATAAACAGGGGTGCAGGGAAATCCCTGTTTTTCATGTTTCCGGAGAACTCTGAAAAACTTATCTGTCCCCGTAGAGAAGTAGAGAAGATTTTGGTATAATCCTAAGAGATATGGAAGAGTTTAAGGTAACGATAGAACAGTTTGACGGACCATTGGATCTGATGTTACATCTGATCAAGGAAAAAGAACTGGACCTCTTTGATCTGGATGTCAGTATCCTGACGGATCAATATATAGCATATCTCAATGCTATGCAGGATCTGCACCTGGAAGTAGCCAGTGAATATCTTGTGGAACTGGCAGAACTGATCGAATACAAGTCCAAGAAGCTTCTCCCCAGAGATCCCGGAGAGATTGATGATAACTATGAAGAAGATCCGAAAGACCGTCTGGTACGCAGACTCCTGGAATATCAGCAATTCAAGGAAGTATCCTCACAGCTGAACCAGTTGTTTGAAGAACGGCAGTTGCTGATGACCAAGCCGCAGTCGGAAGAAGCGGAACAGTGGATCCGCAGTACGGATGATATGCACTATGACGGCAATCCGTATGAACTGATGCGGGCAATGCGCAAGGTATTGCTGAGAATGCAGCTTGCAAGACCGATTGAAACGAAATATACTTCCCGTGAGATCTCCATGGAAGACAGACAACTGCAGATCCGGGCGAAACTGGATCGTCTTCCCAAGACTTTCCGCTTTGAATCATTGCTGGATGATTGTCATGATGTACCGATGTTTGTGGCAACATTCCTGGCTGTTCTGGATATGGCAAGACAACATATCCTCGCATTTACCGTAGATGAAAATGATGTCATCTGGTTTTCCAAAGGAACGATAAGACATGACTGAGAAAAAAGACGAACTGGAAATCAAAGAAGAACCGGAAATCTATCCTCTGTCCTCAGATACACAGGTATATGCGGAACAGATGGAGATGCCGCTGGAGACCGGACATGCCAAGGCTATCCTGGAAGGTCTGCTTTTCATCGTCGGTGATGAAGGATTGACTGTGGAACAGGCAATGAGTGTACTGGAGATATCCAGACAGAGAGTAGAGATCCTCTTTGATGATCTGATGAAAGAATATGCCGGGGATGACAACCGCGGTATTGAAATCGCCAACTATGGGGGAACGTACCGCTTTCTGAGCAAAGCGCTTGTCCATGAATACGCGAAGAAACTGTTCCAGATGAACAACAAACATGCCACCCTGTCCCAGGCAGCTCTGGAGACTTTGGCAATCATCGCCTACAAGCAGCCGATTACCCGTGTGGAGATCGAAGAGATCCGCGGGGTGGGTGCGGATATGATGTTGAGAAAGCTGCTTGCCCGTGATCTGATCAAAGAATCAGGCAGAAGTGATGCTCCGGGAAGACCGATCATCTATGAGGTTACCGAGGAGTTTATGAATACATTTAAGTTGTTGAGCCTGGATGAATTGCCGGAACTGCCGCAGTTCGGGGATATGGAGGAGTCGGATGAATTATTCGGTCGTGAGTAAATATCTTCGCTGTGTGATGGCAGGATTCCTGGCAATCATGGTCTGTTTTGTGCCTGTACACGGTGATGAAAAAGAAGAGGAATACACATACAGCTGCCGTACGATCGATACGTATGACTACCGTTTTCCGGTGCCTTACAGCGAATATATTGAAGAGAGTTACTACGATGATGCATTCTTTGCGGGTGACTCCAGAATGGGCGCGTTCCTGCTTTACGGCACGCATGAGAACCGGAATGTGGCGTATGCGACTTCGGTGAGTATGATGACTCTGGATATCACCAAGGTGGATATGGTGGAAGAGGATGTCACCCTGTATCAGTTACTGACAGAATGTGATAAGAATAATATTTATATTCTGATCGGTATCAATGAGATCCGTAATCCGAACTTCATCGTCTTCGGCGAAATGCTTCAGGAACTGATCACCAAGATCAAGAATAAGAATCCCTGGGTCAATCTGTACCTGATCCTGGCTTATCATCCGGATTATATCTCTAATTTACCGGAACCGAAATTATCAGAACATTTACAGGATCTGAATACAACATTGATCAATCTGGCAATCATCAATCATACGTATTATCTGGATCCGGATAACGGACTGGATGATGAATATGGTACGATTATTGATGCGTATGTATGGGACGGACTTCATCTGAATGTGGATGGGGCCAGAGCCTTTGAAGAATATATAGACACACATGTGGTAAGGAGCGAAAGATATGTTAAAGAAGTTTGTGAGTAGTTTACTGGTTATTCTGGTACTGGCCGGTTGTTCCTCCGGAGGTGGTTCTTCCTCCTCATCCAAGGCAAATGCCGCAGATCTTGCGGCCTCTCTGGTAAAAGATCTGAAACTGGATGACAAGGTTGTCAGTACCGAAGACCGTATTATTCAGGGTCTGATGTTCTTCCCGGAAGATGCTGTAGAAGAGAGTGCTCTGTACTTATCCAATGATAAAAAGGCAGACACAGTCGGTGTTTTCAAGGCGAAAGACGCGGAAGCGTGCAAGGAATGCATTGAAACCTATCGTGAAACGTTGAAATCCCAGATGCAGAGCTACGCACCCGGAGAAACATTTAAGGTAGACAGCGCTATTATAGAAGAGAAGAACGGGTATGTGATCTTTGTGATCTGTGATAATCTTGAAGATGCCCGGAAGATCGTGGAAAAACTCTAGAGGAGAACGAAAGCGCTGATGGGAAGATCAGTGCTTTTTTCTGTTTCCGGAATATATGCTCATGACAACAGGAATAAACATGGCAGATTCTTTACAGAAAGTATACAATGGTTAATATGATGAAACTGACGATAAGAAAAGCGGAAGAAAGAGATATACCGGAGCTTAAGCGTTTACTGATGCAGGTGCTGAACATCCACGCGGAAGGAAGACCGGATCTGTTTATTCCGAATACAACAAAGTATACCGATGAAGAACTCCGGGAACTGATTCATGATCCGGATATCTGTATTTTTACTGCGGATACCGGTGACCAGCTTGCCGGGTATATATTCTGTATGCTGAAACAACGACTTCACAACAACAATATGCATGATATTACAACACTGTTTATTGATGATCTCTGTGTGGATGAAAGTATGCGGCGCAGTCATGTCGGTGCGCAGCTGCTGGAATATGCTGAGGAATATGCGAGATCACTTGGATGTTATAATATCACACTGAATGTATGGGCGTTCAATGAACATGCATATCGTTTTTACGAGAAAATGGGAATGAGACCGCAGGAGACGGTCATGGAGAAAATCCTGGGAGGAGAGAAAAAATGAGTACAAATCAGAATCCGGAGAACTGCAATCACAATTGTGACAACTGTGCAGCGAACTGCGGGGAAAGAGAGAGCGGACCGCAGAGCTTCCGTGTAGAAGCCAATCCACGCTCCAGTATTAAAAAAATGATTGGAATCGTATCCGGTAAGGGCGGTGTAGGCAAGTCCTTTGTGACTTCGATCCTGGCTACACATATGACGAAGAAAGGATATCACTGCGCGATCCTGGACGGAGATATCACCGGACCAAGTATCGGAAAAGCTTTTGGTATTCACGAAAAAGCCAATGGTGACGGCGAACTGATCTTCCCGGCACAGACAAAGACAGGAATCCAGGTAATCAGCGCGAATATGCTGCTGGAAGATGAAACCCAGCCGATCATCTGGAGAGGACCGTTAGTTGCGGGTATTCTAAAGCAGTTCTATCAGGAAGTATTATGGAAAGATGTAGATTACATGTTTGTGGATATGCCTCCGGGAACCGGTGATGTACCGCTGACAGCTTTCCAGTCTCTGCCTTTGGACGGTATCGTTATTGTCACAACACCGCAGGAACTGGTCGGTATGATCGTGGAAAAGGCGATCAATATGGCCAAGATGATGAATATCCCGATTCTTGGTGTTGTTGAGAACATGAGTTATGTGGAATGCGGTAAATGCGGTGAGAAGATCTATGTCTTTGGCAAGTCTCATCTGGATGAAACCGCAGAAAAATACGGACTCCCGATCCTTGGCAGGATCCCCCTGCGCGAAGAGACTGCGCTGGCATCCGATGAAGGAAATATCGAAGATATTCTGGTGCCGGAGATCTTTGCGGCAGTAGATGTGATCGAAAGCATCTGAAAATTCAGATTATCTTCAGGTAATCTTCACATAGCATCAATAGAATGATTACAGGAGGGCAGTTATGGCAAAGATACTGATTACAGATGATGAACCGAAGATCCGTGAAATGATCCGTAAATACGCGCAGTATGAAGGCTTTGATGTGACGGAAGCCGCTGACGGTATGGAAGCCGTGGAACTGTGTACGGAACGGAACTTTGATCTGGTGATTATGGATATCATGATGCCGAACCTGGATGGTTTTTCTGCGGTCAAGGAGATCCGGAGAATACGTCCGCAGATCGCTGTAATCATGTTGTCCGCGCTGGGAGAGGAATATGACAAGGTCCATGGATTTGATCTTGGCATAGATGACTATGTTGTCAAACCGTTTTCCGGTAAGGAACTGATGATGCGTATTCATGCGATCCTGAAACGGGTAAATCCGCAGGCATCGGCATCAGAGGTTTATACCGTCAACGGGATGGTGATCGATTGTTCCGCCAGAACCGTGCATATTGACGGAGTAAGAGTAAATCTTTCACCGAAAGAATATGAGTTATTAGTCTATCTCGTGAGAAATACAGGGATTGCTTTGACCAGGGAACAGATCCTGCAGACGGTCTGGGGATATGACTTTTTCGGTGACGACCGTACACTGGATACACATATAAAACTGCTGCGGAAGAATCTCGGAGAATACAGCAAATATATCGTTACGTTAAGAGGAGTAGGATATCGTTTTGAAAAAGAAAGTTAGTCTGAACGGAAAAATAGCGGTATATCTGCTCATCTTTACGGCATTGATGCTTGGTGTAATCGCTGTACTACAGACACAGCTTCTGGAACCGATGTACAAGTCGTCCAAGATCAGCGCGGTAAAAACGGCTGCGGCAGAGATTGAGAGTGAACTTGGGGATGATGAAGATCTGCTGAATACCATGTATGAAGTTGCGGAAGAACAGGATGTCTGTATCCGTATCCTTTACAGCGGAAAAGATTTTGCGACCGGCTTCATGGGTTGTCCTCTGTACCGGATGAATGACCGTGATATTCTCTGGGAACTGGCGAAGGCAGAAGCCAACGGCAACGAGTACCTCAACGAAGAAGTAAACAACAAGATGGACAGCCGTTCCGTGGATAATATCATCTACACCAAGATCGTGGATGAAGATCCCCCGAAGATCATCATGGTCAACGCAAGTATTACTCCGGTCAGCGCCACGATCCAGACTCTGCGCAGACAATTACTGATCATTGCCGGCGTCATGATCCTCGGTGTACTGATCCTGGTATACTTCATGAACCATGATATTGCCCGTCCCTTGAACAAGATCAATACCGCGGCGAAGAAACTCTCCGGCGGTGAATACGAAGTCAGTGAAGATACCAACAAGTATCTGGAAGCTTACGAACTGAACGAGACGCTTTCCCAGGCGGCTGCGGATATCCGGAAAGCTGATCAGGCCAAAAGAGATCTGATCAGTAATGTATCCCATGACCTGCGTACACCACTGACCATGATTACCGGATACGGAGAAATGATGCGTGATCTCCCCGGAGAAAAAACCGATGAGAATCTCCAGGTCGTCATTGATGAGGCAAAGAGATTATCCTACCTGGTCAATGATCTGCTGGATCTCTCGAGACTCCAGGAAGGCAAGATCGTCCTGCAGAAAGAGAACTTTGATTTATCCGGGATGATCACGGAAGAACTGCGTAAATACGATGTATACAAGGTGAACGAAGGCTTTGAGATCATCGAAGAAATTGAACCAGGTTTACAGGCATACGGGGATATTGCCAGAATACGTCAGGTATTGAACAACTTCATGACCAATGCGGTCAACTATTCCGGAGATGCCCGGAAGATCATCGTCCGCGCGCATAAACAAGATGATCGTGTCCTTGTAGAGGTACAGGACTACGGTGAAGGAATTGAAGAAAGCCGCCTGAAAGACATCTGGGACAGATACTACAAGATCGACAAGTCACATGTGCGTTTCAGCCAGGGCAGCGGTATCGGTCTGGCGATCGTCAAGGAGATCCTCGATCTTCATGAAACAACCTATGGTGTACGAAGTAAGGTCAATGAGGGTTCTGTCTTCTGGTTTACCTTACCTGCGGCAAAATAACATCACAAACAGAAAACCGGCAGTGAGATAGGGCGCAAACCGTATTTCCTGCCTCTTTTTTAGTTTTCCTGCAGAATTGCACAACGCAAGCAGGCAGGCACACGCAAGAGCAATAAAGAAATACCTGCTGTAGGAAATACTCCAGGCAAGAATGATCTTCGTATCTCCCCAACCCATAAGTCCCAGGAAAGAGAGAATCACGCAGAGAATCACCGTAAGTATATAAATCTGCATATGTAAGCCTTTCGGTGAAGACAACACCAGTAATCCGATACTGCAGAGATCCGGGATCTCCCCGCAGCGCAGATCCGTCACCGCCGCAAGATACAGGAACGGGAAAAACAAGACCAGCGTATCCTCCGGCATGACCGGTAATGTACACAAAACCAGATGATAAAGAACCACGAGAAAGCATGGCCGGCAGAGATCAAGGGTACGGAAGTGATCTGTCATTCCGCAGTAATGCCTGGAACAGATCTCCGCAAGCCCGGTCATACATAGATTTAACACAAACAGATAGATTGTCATCTACCTGTTATATAGTCAGAATATGAAGAATTCCCCGAGATAGTTTTCTTTTCCTGTAAGAGTGTGCTATGATTTACAAGTTAGCGAGGAAAAGGAATGTCAGAAAAGTTTACATATAAGACAAGAGGAGTATGTTCAGATAGAATTGAACTCCGTGTGAACAACAATATTATCGAAGACTGTGCAATCATCGGCGGCTGTCCGGGAAATACGACAGCTGTAGCCAAACTGGTTATCGGCCATGATGTCGATGAAATCATCAATATGCTGGACGGCACGAGATGCGGATTCAAACCGACATCCTGCCCGGATCAGTTAGCGAAAGCACTTCGCAGCTATAAAGCCAGTCTGTAAATTCTGGCTTTTTTTAAGAAAGTATGACGAAAAGAGCGTTTCTTCACAAATATCTTACGGGGAATTATCTGAAGATGATCCTGATGCTTACACTGGCAGTTACGGCAGTGTTTTTAAGCTTGTTATCTCCGCTGGTATTCAGTTATTTCATCGATTATATCATCGATATGAAACCTATTCAGAGTCCTGTACTAGCCGGGATTATCCAGATGCTCGGCGGGGTGCAGTATCTGCGCGGTCATTTGTGGATCGGTGGTATTCTGGTCATTACGATCTACGGTTTATCTGCGTTATCCATGTTTCTGCGCAGTTATCTCAGCGGCAGGATCGCGGAAGATATGACCTACAGGATCCGTAATGATCTGTACAGGCATCTGCAGAGACTTCCGTACAGTTACCATGTAACATCCAAGACTGGTGAATTGATTCAGAAGTGTACCAGTGATGTAGACCAGATCCGCAGGGTATTCGGCGGTCAGTTACAGCAGATGGTCCGTTCTGTGTGTATGGTTACGATTGCCTGCTATATCTTGTTTCACTTGAATGCGCAGCTGGCCTGGAAAGCTGTGATCCTGATGCCGGTCCTGTTCCTCTATGCGTTTTTCTTCTACAAGCGCAATCAGAAGGCCTTCCTGGAGATGGATGAATCCGAAGCCCGCTTTACGGCCGCTGTACAGGAGAATCTCGCAGGAATCCGTGTCGTCAAGGCATTCGGCCGCGAGAAGTATGAAATCGAGCGTTTTGACCACTTTAACGACGAATACAGAGAACTGAATTTCAGCTTGCTTAAGTTACTGGGTAAGTACTGGTCCAGTTCGGATATCATCAGTATGATGCAGACACTGATCGTTTTGTTTGCCGGTATTGCGGAAGCCAGAAGGGGAAATCTCTCTATCGGTAATTTCTTTGTCTTTGTCAACTACGAGTCCATGATCCTGTGGCCTCTGCGCCAGTTGGGAAGGATCCTGGCAGACTTTGGCAAGAGCAGTGTATCTATCGGACGTCTGATTGAGATTTTTGACGCGAAAGAAGAAGACATGACTACCGGAGAATCACCAGAGATCAAGGGGGATATCGTCTTTGATCATGTCGGTTTCCAGTACGATGACGGTACGGTACCGGTATTGAAGGATATCTCCATGCATATCAAACCGGGAGAAACGGTAGCCATCATCGGTCCTACAGGCTCCGGCAAATCATCTCTCGTTCACCTGTTATCCGGGTTATATGATTATACTTCCGGCAGTATCAAGATCGACGGTACAGAATTACGGGATATCCGCAAGGATCATCTGCGCCGGAATGTCGGTATTGTCCTGCAGGAACCGTTCCTGTTCTCCCGTACGATTTATGACAACATTCATCTGAACCATGAGAACGCATCGATGAAGGACGTGGAAAAGGCTGCCGCGGTAGCTTCCGTTCATCACGTGATCAAGGAATTTGATCAGGGATACGATACTCTGATTGGTGAAAGGGGTGTAACCCTGTCCGGCGGACAGAAACAACGTATAGCGATTGCCCGTACGGTATTGAATGATAATAAAGTGCTGATTTTTGATGATTCTTTATCGGCGGTAGATACAGAAACTGACGCGGAGATCCGTAAGGGTATCCAGAGTCTGAATGCCGGAATCACCACGATCATCATTACCCAGAGAGTAAACAGTGCCCAGGACGCGGACAAGATCTTTGTGCTGGAAGACGGAAAGATCACCCAGGAAGGAACCCACAGGGAACTGATCCATCAGGAAGGTCTGTACAAGCGTATCTATGAGATACAGTCATCGTACGTGAAAGGCGGTGATGAGTAATGACAGTAACACGTTTTGAAGAAAAGACATATAATACCGATTCACTGGATGTCCAGCTGTGGAAACGTATACTGGGCTTACTGAAGAACCAGCGCCATCACCTGGTGAAAATTGCCTGCCTGAATATCGTGATTGCCATGTTCGATGTCCTGCTGCCGTACATGAACAAGATTGCGATTGATACCTTTGCGACAGGCAAGGGGAACAATACCCAGCTAATGATCTTTACGATTGTCTTCCTGTGTGGTGTACTGATCCAGGCCGGTCTCGTCTATCTGTATTTCCTGCAGGCAGGAAGGATGGAGTCGGAAACTGCCCACGAACTGCGTAAGAACCTGTTTCACCAGTTACAGTCCCTGTCATATTCGTTCTTTGATGTCACACCGGCAGGCTGGCTTCTCTCCAGGATCACCAGTGATGTGTCCAGACTTGCGGAGATCTTGTCCTGGTCACTGATGGACTGTGCCTGGGGGATGAGTACGATGATCGGCGCTACGGTGGTCATGCTGGTGACAAACTGGCGTCTGGCTTTGCTGGTCTTTGCGGTAGTGCCGATCCTGGCGTTTATCGCACGTTATTTCAACATCCGTATTCTGAAGAATTACCGGGAAGTACGCCGGATCAACTCCAAGATCACCAATGGTTTCAGCGAAGGGATCACCGGTGCCCAGACCACCAAGACACTGGTTCTGGAAGACATGAATTTCCGTGATTTTGAACAGGATACCAGCAGTATGCGCAAGGCATCCATCAAAGCCATCACGATGTCTTCACTGTTATATCCGTTAGTCAGTTTCCTGAGTTCTTTCTCCATAGCCGCAATTTTGATCTACGGTGGTCATCAGATCCTTCTTGGCATATTACAGTTTGGTACACTGGTCATGTTTACCCAGTATGCCCAGCAGTTCTTTGATCCGCTGAACCAGATCGCAAGTGTAGCCGCGGAATTACAGATGGCACAGGCCAGCGCGGAACGTATACTGTGGCTCCTGGATGAAAAACCGAAGATCAAGGATACACCGGAAGTTGTAGAGAAATATGGTACGGAACTGGATCCCAAACCGGAAAATTACGAAGAGATGCATGGTGATATTGAGTTTGATCACGTGAGTTTCCATTATATTGAAGGAGAAGAAGTTCTGAAGGATTTCTCCCTGAAGGTATCTGCAGGTCAGACAATTGCCCTGGTCGGTGAGACCGGCTCCGGCAAGAGTACGATCGTGAATCTTCTGTGCCGGTTTTATGAACCTACAGAAGGGCATATTCTGATTGACGGCAGAGAATACAGAGAACGATCAGTCGGATGGCTCCATTCCAATCTGGGTTATGTCCTGCAGTCTCCGCATCTGTTCAGTGGTTCTGTCCGGGATAACGTGCGTTTCGGACGTCTGGACGCGACCGATGAAGATATTGTGAATGCCTGTCGTCTGGTCAATGCGGACAGTTTTATCCGTGAACTTGAGAACGGTTATGATACAGAAGTCGGAGAAGGCGGAGGACGTCTTTCCACCGGTCAGAAACAGCTGATCAGCTTTGCCCGGGCAGTGATCGCGGACCCGAGAATCTTCATCCTGGACGAAGCGACATCTTCCGTGGATACCGAAACCGAACAAATCATTCAGGATACGATTGAACATGTAATGAAGGGCAGAACGAGTTTTGTGGTTGCGCACAGATTGTCAACGATCGTAAATGCAGATAAGATATTGGTAATAAAAAACGGTGTTGTGACCGAACAGGGAACACATGATGAACTGATGGAACAGAAAGGTTATTACTATCGTCTGTATACAAATCAGTTCAATGAGAAACTGGAAGCGGAGATCCTGGGTGTGCGTGAAGAGAAACAGGAAGAAGAACTTCCGGACTATGAGAGTGAGGATTAGATGTATTACATACTGATGATTCTGATCGTGATTCTGGATCAGGTGAGTAAATGGTTTATCCAGAGTCACTATATACTGATGGGAAAACAGGTAATCATTCCCGGCTTCTTTTCGATTACCTATGTACAGAATACCGGGGCAGCCTGGAGTATCCTGTCCGGCAGACAGACATTTCTGGTCTGGGTATCGGTGATCGAGATTGCGGTGATTGCGTGGTTCTTTTTCCGTAACCGGAAGAATTCTAACCGACTGTATATGACAGCGCTGACATTAATGCTCGGCGGTGCTTTCGGGAATCTGATCGACCGTGTATGCCTGCACTATGTACGGGATTTCCTGGATTTTATCATCTTCGGATATGATTTCCCGGTATTTAATATTGCGGATTCTGCGCTGTGTATCGGCGTAGGTCTGTTGATTCTGGATATGTGGCTGGAAGAGAGAAGACATGCGTAAAGAAGAGTGGATCACGGAAGAAGAAGGTATACGTATCGACAAGCTGGTAAGTGATCAGCTTGATCTTTCACGTTCCCGTGTACAGATGCTGGTGGATGAAGGAAAGATCCTGGTCAACGATAAACCGGTCAAAAACAGCTACAAGGCAGAAGCCGGAGACCGTATTACCGTAGAGATCCCGGATGCGGAATCTGTAGATTTACTGCCGGAAGACATTCCTCTGGATATCCTGTATGAAGACAGTGACATCATTGTCATCAATAAACCTAAAGGGATGATCGTACACCCGGCACCCGGTATTTATACGGGAACCCTGGTCAACGCTCTGCTGTATCACTGTCAGGATCTTTCGGGAATCAACGGAGAGATCCGTCCCGGTATCGTGCACAGGATCGACAAGGATACGACCGGTTGTCTGGTGGCGTGTAAGAATGATATGGCGCATGAAGCCATTGCCCGTCAGCTGGAAACCAAGACTTGTTCAAGAAAGTACAAGGCAATCGTTACCGGCAACATTACGCATAACGATTTATATATCGATGCCCCGATCGGCAGAGATCCCCGGGATCGTCAGAAGATGACGGTAACGGATAAACACTCTCGTGAAGCAATCACCAAGGTCCATGTCCTGGAACGCTTCCGCAATCATACCTACATTGAATGTGAACTGGAGACCGGACGTACACATCAGATTCGTGTTCATATGAAATATATCGGTCATCCGGTTGTCGGTGATCTGAAATACGGTAAGAAATGTAAGGAAATCGAAACTAACGGCCAGGTACTCCATGCGTATGAACTGGAACTGATCCATCCCCGTACAGGAGAGAAGATGGTGTTTAACGCACCGCTTCCTGCATACTTTGAAGAATTGTTGGAGATCTACCGTCATGAGCAATACTAGATCCGCCCGGAGAACACCCGTAACGACAAGTCTGCTGATTCTCTGTACAGTGGTTTTTCTGTGCGTGAACTTTCTGCCGCTGAAGATCAGTGAAGGATCCAGGATCATTCTTTTCGGCGCGTATTATAAGACGTTTATGATTGCCGGAGAATGGTGGCGTTTACTGACGGTTGGCCTGGTTCATTATTCGTTATGGCATCTGGCCATGAACATGATGAGTCTGATCAATCTCGGGCGATTCCTGGAATTACAGCTGGGATCCCGCAGGTTTTTGTCAGTGCTGGCGATGTCCACGATCGGCGGTTCCTTATTCCTGTTTGCGTCAAAGGGGAATACGATTGCGGTAGGCTTATCCGGAGGATTGTACGGCTTACTGGGATTCATGTTACTGGTTATGTTCAAGAACGGAAGTCTGAAACATCCTGTTTTCCGCGCATATATGATCCGGATGATCGTGGTTAATCTGACAATCAATCTGTTGCCGGGAATCGCGTATATGGCGCATCTCGGCGGTTTCCTGACCGGTGTACTGTGTGCTCTGGTCTTATCCGAAGACCCGGATATCCGGAAGATCCGTATACATACGTTGATCGCGTCCGTGATCCTGGCAGGATTTCTGGGTTACCGTGTCAGCCAGAAGATGTATATCCGTACAGATGAACGTTATCTTGGTACGGATATTGAAGTGTTAAGAACGTATCGTGATTTAGGTCTGCGTAACTATAGTATGTATATCGCCGAGAAGATCGATGCGCAGTATGATACAATTTATCTGGAAACAGCACTCAAGGAGGAATAACTATGCCTAAACGTGAAAATACCCTGACCTGGGATGAATACTTTATGGGTCTTGCCCATCTCTCTGCCTTGCGTTCCAAGGATCCGAATACGCAGGTCGGCGCCGCAATCGTGGATGAAAACCACCGTGTAGTATCCGTCGGATACAACGGTTTTCCCCGCGGATGTGATGATGATGAATTCCCGTGGGACAGAGAAGGCGGAATGCTGGTAACGAAGTATGCGTATGTCGTGCATGCGGAACTGAACGCGATTCTCAACAGCCCGCGTCCGGTCAGAGGATGTACGCTGTATGTATCGTTATTCCCGTGCAATGAATGCGCCAAGGCCATCATCCAGTCCGGTATCACCAAGATCGTCTATGAATCCGATAAATACGCGGAAACAGAAGCGATTTATGCCAGCAAGCGGATGTTACAGGCTGCCGGTGTAGAACTTGTACGCATAGAAAACACGATCTCCCTGTCCGTGGAGAAAGTACCCAATACTTCAATTTAAAACCTTGTGATATCACAAGGTTATTTTTTCGGTATTCTTGAAGTGGATCTTGGCGACTTCATGAAGCCTTTCCATACCATAACGGCGGACAAACTCTGACGCAGAACGATCGGCAGGAGCACCTCCGCCTTTTTCAAACACCATATCATAAACTTCATTCAGCTTATCCATCGCGTGCAGGAAAGCATACCGTGCCAGAATACTGCCGGCAGCCACCGCCGGATACTTATTCTCTGCTTTGGTCTCAAACCGGATATTCCTGACGACATTCTCTGTGCGTGATAGATAACGGTAATACTGCGCTTCCGGGGTAAACTGATCAATGACGATCAAATCCGGCAGGGTGGTCTTCTTCCGCAGATTCAGGAACGCTTGGTTGTGCATCTCTGCCTTGATTGCGTTCATATTCCTGGTCTTATGGATCTCGTTATACTTGGCCGGAGGCAGGATCAGCAAGCTATGCACAAGCTCTTTCTGCAGCACCGGAGCCATCTTCTGTATCACTTCATCGGTAATACTCTTGGAATCCCGGATACCCAGTTCCTGCAGGAATGGCAGTTGTTCTTCCCGCACACAGACGGCGCATACACAGACCGGTCCGAAGTAATCTCCGGTACCGACTTCATCACTGCCCGCATGCGATCTTATGGTATCTTTCTTCTGGTAAGGGGACGCATAGACTTCTGCGTCCTTGCCCTGAAAGACGATCTTTCCGGAAGTATACGAGGTAATGACGCAGTTCTCCAGACGTAGTTGATAGTAGGTATACTGCGGGTGTTTTACTTCACCGAAGGTATGCCAGTCCCGGTAGATCTGATCAGAAATCTCCTGTGTAATGTTTAAGGTTATCGTACTCATCTTTAATATTTTAGCATTGATTTGAACTATCGGATGATTTTCGCTATGATAATGAAGATTATGTTTACGATTGAATATGCATGGCTGTTATACATTGATATCGCGGTGATCCTGATTTACCTGGCGTTCTTCTTCCTGGGAGTACACCGGGGATTCCTGTATCAGATCATCACTTTGATTGCGTCTGTGGCTTCGTTTATCGTTTCCTGGAGATATCATGAGCTATTTGCGGACTATGCGGAAATCTGGCCGCGTTCCCTTACACCGATGCAGGATACTTTATTCGCGGATATCCTGTACCAGAAGATGAATCAGGTTGTCTGGTTTGTAGTATTGTTCCTGATCCTGAAACTGATGTTTGCGATTGTCAGCCAGTTATTCAAAGGTCTGCAGGAAGTCCCGATCCTGCGCCAGATCAACGGTATTTTCGGCGGTCTGCTCGGACTGGTGATATCCACGATCTGGGTGCTGGTATTCTCCGTGTTTCTGAATACACCGGTGATTACCAATGGCCAGCTGGTAAAAGAGAAGACTCTGGTTGGTCTGGTGATCCAGGAATCAACGAAAGTATCCGCGGAATTCGGCGGACCGGAAAATGCCGGAGAAGTACTGAATTATATTTATACCAGTGCTCAGGAACTGGATGGACAGGATATGGAAATTGTCAGTCAGTGGCTTGAGGAACATGGTTTCTCGGAGTAATCTATGAGCCTTGCGAAGAGTCTTGAATTAGATGTGATTTTGCATGAGATCCAACGATCTTGTGCTTTTTCGCTTGGTCAGAAACGCATAGAAGAAACCGTACCGTCTTACGATAAACTGATCATCCGCAGGGAGAATACACTGATCAGGGAAGCTCTGGCGGCGGTGATCCACAGCGGTCCCATGCCATTTGCGGGTATCCGGGATATCCGGGGTTCACTGCAGGACGCTGTACGAGGCAGGACGCTCTCCGGTCAGGAATTGAATCAGGTACGGGATCAGATCCTGGGTGTACGTGGTATTCTCAGTTATGATTCAGCGCTGGATATTGAACATCCCGCGATCCATGATCTGGTATCTACACTTACCCTGCATGAGCACGCAGAAGAAGAAATCAGCCGGTGTATCAATCCTTACGGGGAAGTCATGGACTCCGCATCGCCGGAATTATCGCGTATACGCAGAGATCTCAGCCGGGCAGAAATGGCCATTACCGAAGCGGTCAACCGCTTTATATCCACACATCCATCAAGTGTAGTCGACAATATCGTCACCTACCGTGGGGGCAGGGCAGTGATCCTGGTCAAGGCAGGAGAGAAGAACGCGTTCGGCGGTCTGGTCTACGGGGATTCCGCCTCCGGACAGGCATCGTATATTGAGCCATCCTCTTTATTTAACGCCAATAACCGCCGTCAGCAGCTCCTGGATGCGCAGGAAGAAGAAATCGAGCGGATTCTGAAAGAATTAAGCAGTGAAGTTGGTAAAATCGGCACCGAAGAACTGGCAAATCTCGAAACCCTCGCAATCCTGGACGCGTTATCCGCGAAAGCCCAGTGGGGCGCTGAACATGACGCGGTTGTGGCAGAACTCACGGAAGAAAGAAAACTCTACCTGCGTCAGGCAAGACATCCTCTGATTGATCCTGAGGCGGTAGTGGCGAATGATTATCATCTGGAAGATCCGGTGAGGATGTTACTGATCACCGGTCCGAATACCGGCGGTAAGACCGTATCCATGAAGATCATCGGTCTGTTTACCTTGATGACATATTGCGGCATACCGGTTACTTCAAGAGAAGCGGTAATCCCGTATTTTGATCATGTCTACGCGGATATCGGAGATGACCAGAGTGTCGTTTCCTCCTTATCCAGCTTCAGTTCTTCCATACGCAAACTGTCGGAAATCATCGAGAACGCCACCGGTGACAGTCTTGTGCTGGCAGATGAGATTGGTTCCGGCACCGACCCCAGAGAAGGAGAAAGCCTGGCTATCGCAATCCTGAATGAACTCAGAGAACGGAAGACCATGGTTGTCGCAACCACCCACTACGGCAGATTAAAGACTTACGGGAAAAGACATCCCGATATCTTACTTGCCAGCGTGCAGTTTGATATGGACAAGCTGGAACCTACATACCGTTATATTGAAGGCCTGACCGGACAATCCAATGCCCTGGCTGTAGCGAGAAAATACGGCCTTCCCAGAGGAATTACCAACTATGCGCGTTTTCTGATCAACCAGGCAAAGACTGAAGAAGACCATCTGATCGAACAACTGGAACGACAGGTCAACGAAAACGAACAATTAAAACGTGAACTGCAGGAACGTGAACAAGCTCTGGCGGAAAAGGAAAAACAAATCGCAGCCAGAGAGAAACAAGTCAATTACGAAAAGGAAGTACTTCGCGACAAAGCGGCCGAAGAAGCCGAAAAGATCCGTGAAGAAGCCCGTGCCGAAGCGGAAGAGATCCTGGCCAACATGCGCAGGATGTCCATGGGAACGAAGTACCACGAAGTCCTGGAAGAAAAGAAGAAACTGGATCGTCCCGCGGAACAGGAAGTCCAGGCAAATGATGACGAATACCATGTCGGTGATGCCGTAGAGCTGCGGCAGGGGACACAGGTCGGTGTTGTCACGGAGATCCGCCGTAAGGATATCACAGTGATGATCAACGGCAGAGCCATGCATGTCAAACCCTCCCAGATCCGTCATTCCACCAAAATCATCCCGAAGAAGCCGGAAAAGACTATTGTACGTATAGAAACCGGATATGCGGGGAATATTACCACCGAATGCAATCTCATCGGTATGCGTGTGGAAGAAGCCATGGAAGAACTCAGTGAATACCTGGATAAAGCCAGACTTCATAACCTGAAAGTATTCCGGATCATCCATGGAGACGGAAGCGGAGCCCTGCGCAAGGCCGTACACCAGAAACTGGAACGTACTCCGGGAGTAGAATCCTACCGGATCGGTATGCCTCAGGAAGGCGGTACCGGTGCTACGGTCGTGCAGATGAAGGAATAACATGGATAAAGAGTATATCAAAGCGAAATTATCGAATTTACCCCATGAACCAGGTAGTTACCAGATGAAGGATCTGCACGGAGAAATCATCTATGTCGGTAAAGCCAAGGACCTCCATGCCCGGGTAAACCAGTATTTTGTCGGTGCTCATGATTTCAAGACCTCCAAGATGGTCAGAAATATCGAGGACTTTGATTTCATCGTGACCAGAAGTGAGAAAGAAGCACTGGTCCTGGAGATCAACCTGATCAAGAAGTACCGTCCCAAATACAACATCATGTTTATTGATGATTCCAGTTATCCCTACATCAAGCTTACACGCGAAGAATATCCCCGGCTGATGATTGCCAGAGATACGAAGAAAGATAAGAAATCCCGGTATTTCGGACCATTTCCGGATGCCACGGCTGCCAGAGATACGCTGAAACTGTTATTGTCTCTGTATCCGCTGCGCAGATGCACGACCATGCATGACAAGGTCTGCCTGTATTACCACATGGGGCAGTGTCTGGGACCGTGTGAATACAAGATTGAGGATCAGGTATATGAAGAGATGGCCTCCCGGATCACCAGTTTTCTTAACGGAGATACCGAGGAAGTAGAAAAAGATCTCACCAGAAAAATGATGGAAGCCAGTGAAAACCTGGAATTTGAAAAAGCCGGTGAGTATAAACAGATGATCGATTCCATTCACCGTGTCATCGATAAACAATTGATCGAAATGGATCACCGCGGCACGAGAGATGTCTTTGCCTGGTATGCGGACAGAGGATATCTGGCAATCCAGGGTTTTCTTGTCCGAAGCGGTATTGTCTTAAACAAGGAATTCCGTTTACAGCCGTTGTATGGTGATGCCGTGGAAGAATTCACTTCCTTCCTCAGCCAGTACTATGAGAGTCATCCCAAACCAAATGAACTGGTACTGCCGCAGGAGCTGGACGCGGAATATCTCAGCGAGATCCTGGATATCAAGATCTTCCAGCCGCAGAAGGGCTACCGCGCCAAACTGATCAACATGTGTCTGGAAAACGCGAAGAAACAGTTAGACCTGAAATTCAATGTTGTCGAGAAACAGGAGAAGGTGACTGAAGAAGCCGTAAATACACTTTCGTTCTACGCCGGAAGACCGATGAACCGTGTGGAGCTGTTTGATAACAGCCATATCAGCGGACAATTTACGGTTGCGGCCTGTGTCGTCTATGCCAACGGTATGCCGGAAAAGAAGAGCTACCGCCTCTATAAGTTACATACCGGGAATTCCGATGTGGATTCCATGAAGGAAGTCGTCTACAGGAGATATTTCCGGATCCTGAAGGATGGTCTGACAGTACCGGACGGTATCCTCGTGGATGGCGGTTATACGCAGATCCAGGCCGCAAAGGAGATCATTGACAGTCTCGGTATGGATATCAAGATCATGGGTCTGGTCAAGGATGACAAGCACAGTACAAATGCTCTGATGGATGAAGACGGCAGTGTCTTTGACATCGATAAGAATTCCGGCTTATTTTTTCTGCTTACCCGCATGCAGGATGAAGTCCACCGTGTCGCCATCTCCTATCACCGTCGCCTGCGGGCAAAGGCACAGACTAGATCAATCCTGGATGAAATCGAAGGAATCGGTCCCAAACGTAAGAGATTATTACTGAAAACCTTCGGTAATTTCACCAAACTGAAGAATGCGGCTGTGGATGAGATTGCGAAAGTCGTCCCGGATGAAATTGCCGCAAATGTCTATGCAGCACTACATGACGAAGAATGATATAATATAAGCCATGAGTATGATCGTAGATGAAAAGAAGCGTCATTTCTGGACCAACGTATTTGTCGGTGCGCTGGTGATTTTCAGTATGGCTTGTTTCGGACTGATGAATACCAACTATGACGCCTTGTCACGGTATCCCTATACGGACCGCAACAGCCGGGAACTGATCAAGCAATACTTAAACAAGCAGGAGATCGATTATATTATCGAGTATTCCATTGCCCCGAACATGTTTGTGGCCTATATCCGGGAAGATGGCTTCAGTATCTACCACGCTGCGGAATACAAGACCCTCAGCCGTTATCAGTGGCAGGAGAAAGCTTCCGATATCGTACGGATGATTGAAGAAACCAGGGAACTGATCGACGCGGATACTCTTGGTCAATATCTCCAGTATTATAGTTACGAAACGGTATATAACCACCTGATTCAGGGGGATCTGTACAGTGAAGGCAGTGAACTGATCATGGGACCGGATTCCTTTGAGGCATGGCTGGATGAAACCCATACGGTATCTGACCGGGAACCGGATCATCTGGTTCAAATGAAAGGTGTAGTACCTACACTGGATGACCGTCCTGTCATGGTGAATGAAGCATTGGCAGAACCGATACGCATCATGTGTGCGGATATTGAATATGATCTTGGCAACGGTTTATCCTGCGGTGGTCTGAAACTGTCCGGAGGATATGTCTCCTACGAGGAAAGCCGTCAGAATTATAAAGATGCCTTACAGAAGTACGGTCAGAATACCACAGAGTATGTCCCGTATCCCGGACATGATGAACATCAGCTTGGATATGCGGTGGATTTCGCTGTAGAAGGGATACTGGACGAAAACTTTGAGCTGACGGAACAGTACTTCTGGCTGCTCTGGAACAGTTGGCATTACGGGTTTACCATGGACCGGACAGAAAAAGATGCGGCTTATACAGGAATGAAGCCGCAGCTCTGGCATTACCGCTATGTAGGAGAAGAAACTGCCCGTTATCTCCATGATAATGAGAGATCCCTGGGCAGCTATGTTAACCGTAGTGAGTAACTATAAGATTTTCTTGATTTCTTTCTGAAGAGATTCCGAACGGTTTCTCTTTTCTATTACCTTGACTGCAGATTTACTGATACCTTTGATTCCGCGTTCAGGGGTATTTTTGTATTCTTTCCGGATCGCCCGGAACAGCAGCCATGCGGCAAGCACTTTCTTCGGGTCAACCGGCAGGGGATCGCGTTTCTTCTGCAGGATCTCCATGTCTGCGTTGATATGATCCATGCGGGTCTGCAAGGACTGTGCTGAAGTCTGTAATGTCCCCAGTGTCTTCAGTAATTTCAGCGCATGCGTAAGCAGTACGATCAGGAAAACAACGACCAGGGCAATGGACAAATACAAGATCCAGTAATTGTACGGATAGAGATTAAAATTCATATTGATCACCGATACCATCATAAACTATTTTTTTGTATTATTCTACGAAAGTAATGGTAAAATTCTATCAAGGTAAAAACCATGTCGGCAGAAATCATTCTTGTCAGTGACAATCACTCTGCGGAAAAACCGTTGGAATACGTACTGCGCAGACACAGGCACGCGGATTATTTCATCCACTGCGGGGACAGCCAGATGCCCAAGTACATGCTCAGATCTTTTATCTGTGTCCGCGGCAATAATGATTTCGAGCCAGGGTTTGATAAGGAATTTATCCTGTCTGTGGAAGACCACCGGATCCTGATCCTCCACGGTCATCTGGAGAACATCTGGCGCAGTCATGATATCCTGGTATACAAGGCACAGAAGAATCATTGTGATATCGTCTGTTTCGGGCATACGCATATGTATCTGGATGAGGTCCAGGACGGGATACGGCTGCTCAATCCGGGAAGTCTGAGACATAACCGCGACGGTAGTAAACCCGGGTATATGCAGATCATCCTGGATCCTGATAAGATTCTGGTGAACCGGATGGAACTGGAATAAGAATTCAGGATACCGTTCGGTATATAAAACGGATTATAATTTAAATAACGGAGAAAAAGACTATGGCTCGTAATGAAGAAAACTATGAAGCTCTGATTGAAAGTATGGAGACATACCTGAAAGAGAAGAAGTACGTACAAGCCAGAGAAGCGATCGTTGATCTGGAACCATTTGATATTGCCTATGTCATGGAAGCTTTGCCGGAAGATACCATTCCCATCGTATTCCGGTTACTTCCCAAAGAAATTGCTGCCGAAGTATTTGTCGAACTTGATACCGATTCCCAGGAAGATTTGATCAAGAGTTTTTCCCGTGCCGAATTAAAAGAAGTCCTGGATGAACTGTATCTGGATGATGCTGTCGATATCATTGAGGAAATGCCCGCGAATGTTGTAAAACGCATTCTCAGTACAGCTGATGCGGAAACCCGTCAGAATATCAACAACATCCTGCAGTATCCGGAAGATTCCACCGGTTCGATCATGACTACCGAGTACATTGATCTGAAGACGAATATGACCGTGGAAGACGCTTTAAAGAGGATTCGCCGTGTAGGTCAGGATATGGAAACCATCAACGTCATGTATGTGACCGATCCTGCCAGACACCTGCTTGGATATATGACGATCCGTGACCTGCTGATGTCGGAAGAAGATCAGACTGTGGAAGAGATCATGGATACCAACATCATCTCTGCATCGACCCTGGATGACCAGGAAGAAACTGCCCGTAAATTTGAACGATATGACTTCCTGACCATGCCCGTAGTGGATAAGGAAAACCGTCTGGTCGGTATCGTTACCATCGACGATGCTCTGGACGTCTTAGTTGAAGAAACAACCGAAGATATCGAACGTATGGCCGCGATCTCACCTTCCTATAAGCCATATCTGAATACAGGCGTTCTGGAAACCGTAAAATCCAGAATCCCGTGGTTATTGTTACTGATGGTCTCTGCGACCTTTACCGGCCAGATCATTTCTTCGTTTGAGGATGCTCTGGCTGCCGTAACGATCCTGACCGCGTATATCCCGATGCTGATGGATACCGGCGGTAACTGCGGCTCCCAGGCCAGTGTTACAGTCATCCGTGGTATTTCCCTGGATGAAATTGAACTTAAGGATCTCCTGAAGGTCATCTGGAAAGAGATGCGTGTAGCGGTGATTATCGGCTGTATCCTGGCGGTATGCAACTTCGGCAAGCTCATGCTTGTGGACCGCTTACTGTTACATAACCCGATCACCATCACCGTAGCCCTGGTCATCTGTCTTACCTTGGTATTTACCGTATTTGCGGCGAAACTGGTCGGCTGTACATTGCCGATCCTGGCCAAGGCAATCGGTTTTGACCCGGCGGTCATGGCATCACCGTTTATCACCACGATCGTTGACGCGATCTCTCTGTTGATCTATTTCCGGTTTGCCCAGACTTTGCTGCAACTTTGAGAAAGACCGGGGAGGACACTCAAAGTTTTGATTGAATAGTTGGGAATTATTTGATATATTATCTGCGATGTCCTCGTAGCTCAGTTGGATAGAGCACTCGCCTTCTAAGCGAGTGGTCATGGGTTCGAATCCCCTCGAGGACGCCACTGATCAATAAAGGATGAAGAAATTCATCCTTTTTTGTACAATAAATATCGTACGGAGAAAACTATGAATACATACTACGAAGAAATACTTACGGAGATCCGGCAGATGCTGAAGGACCAGCAGGCAGAAGAAGCCTACATGATGATCATGCGGGAACTGAAAATGCCCTATATTCCGGAAGAAGTAGAAAAAGAACTGAAGGAACTGTACCGGGAAGCCATATGGCAGAAAGCCGAAAAGAAAGACGTCGGTGAACCTGATCTGGAAGGTCTTCTGCGCCGTCTGAAGGGGAAGCCGCAGTCACAGCTGGCAGCCGCAGGAATGCTGGCAGAGAGAAATCTGCGTGCTTGTCTGCCACAGATCAGGGACTATCTCGCAAAAGACCCGTTGCCG